>CAJTYC010000030.1 GCA_910584185.1 uncultured Muribaculaceae bacterium | reverse complement strand
TGCTTGTTGATTCTTCTGCGTCTTGAGGGTTGAAAAGTCCTTTTCATTTTGTATTCTGATTTTTAATTTGCAAATTGTAAATACGTTCGCGCATGGACGCTTCTACGCATTCGGCTGCAAAATTAATCAAATTTTTTTATTCAACCAAATTTTGTGACCCATTCTCCCTATTTTATCCCCATTTCTGTCGTATTATGGATATTTATTGTGTTATTTTTTCGCTCATATGCGTCTACTGTTGGAATATCTGAAGATTTTTTTGTAATTTTGCACATTGTAGTGACATAGGCACAACAATAGATAGACAAAATACATAAAAAGTAGTATAAATAATTATGATGAATGCTCAAGACATCAAGAACGGTACATGCATCCGTCTTGATAACCAGCTCTATTTCTGTGTGGAGTTTCTCCACGTGAAACCCGGTAAAGGTAACACCTTCATGCGCACCAAGCTCAAGAACGTTGTGGATGGCCGCGTCATAGAACGTCGCTTCAACATCGGTGAGAAACTCGAGGATGTGCGTGTGGAACGCCGTCCCTATCAGTATCTCTATGCCGACGGCGAGGATGATATCTTCATGAACAATGAGACTTTCGAGCAGATTCCTATCAGCAAGGATCTCGTTACAGGCGCTGCCTACATGAAGGAGGGCGACACTGTGGAAGTCGTTTCTGACGCTTCTACCAACACTGTGCTCTACGCTGAGATGCCTATGAAGACTGTGCTCAAGATAACATACACCGAGCCCGGTCTCAAGGGCGATACCGCTACCAACACTCTCAAGCCCGCTACTGTGGAGACCGGTGCAACAGTTAAGGTGCCCCTCTTCATCAACGAAGGCGAACTTATAGAAGTCGACACCCGCGACGGCAGCTACGTAGGCCGCGTCAAGGCTTGATTCATTGACCTTATACATAATAGAAAGGCTTCGGCATAAGCCGGAGCCTTTAATATAAATATATACACATGGCGATGCTTCTCTCAATCATTGTTCCGGTCTATAATCGTCCCGATGAGGTGGCCGACCTTATGGCGAGCCTTCGTGTGCAGACCGACAGCAATTTCCAACTCGTTCTCGTAGAGGATGGCTCCACGGTGCCGGCACTCCCGGCCACACCCTCAGCTGATGGCTCGTGGAAACCGGACGCAGACCCCGGTTTCAATCTGAAATATTTCCGCAAGGAAAACGAGGGCCGAAGCATCGCCCGCAATTACGGCATAGAGAGAGCCGACGGAGACTTCCTCGTATTCGTCGACTCCGATTGCATTTTACCCCCAAAGTTCGTTGAGACCCTGCGCGGTGAACTCGCCCGCAATCCTGTGGATTGTTACGGTGGCCCCGACGCTGCCCACGAGTCTTTCACCCCCACGCAAAAGGCCATTAACTTCGCCATGACCTCCTTCCTCACCACCGGCGGCATAAGGGGTAAGAAGAAGTCGATGGAGAAATTCACCCCACGAACGTTCAACATGGGCTTTTCGCGCAAGGTATACGACACTGTGGGCGGATTTCGCGAGATGTTCAGCGAAGATATCGACATGTCCACGCGCATACGCAATGCCGGATTCAGTATCGCACTCTTTCCCGATGTCTTTGTCTACCACAAGCGTCGTGGCGACCTCGACAAGTTCTGGCGCCAGGTGCATGTGTTCGGCATGTCACGAATCACACTCGAACTTCTCTATCCCGGCTCCATGAAACTCGTGCACTGGTTGCCGGCAGTCTTCACCATTGGAGCGATTGCACTTGCTCTCGGCACCCTAATATCGAAGTGGATGGTTATCCCGCTAATCATCTACATATTGGCATTATTTATCGCAGCACTCAAGGCCGAACATGACTTCAAGATTGCAGGTCTCGCTGTAGCGGCCTCCATGGTGCAGCTATTCGGTTACGGCACAGGATTTATCAAGGCTTACGTCTCAAAGATAATCCTTGGCAAAGGTCGCGATATACAGGAAGAAATAGAAATCCGCAAGGGCAAAAACGAGAAGCTATGAGTAGCGAATCAAATGCTTTTGAGAATGCTCCCGATTTTTCAGACGACTACAGCACGCGCAACGAAGGGAAGCGTGTGCTGACTGTAAAGGAGCAGTCGGCCGATGACCAACCGCGCGAGAAGGCCCAACGTTACGGAGTTGAGGCACTGAGCAATGCCGAGCTGCTTGCGATTATATTGCGCACCGGCACCCCCGGTTACCCAATCACGGAGATGTGTCGCGACATTATGCAGCTTCATGGCAATTTCTTCGGCAACCTGTGCCGCACATCAATCGAGCAGCTTAAGGAAATACGTGGCATAGGCAATACAAAAGCCACGCAAGTCATGGCCATAATGGAGATAGTCAAAAGGTATAGCAACGAAAAAATCGGCGATCGCCCGCGCATAACTTCCTCAGCCGACATCTTCGCGATGATGCGTCACGTGATAGGCGACTTGCCTCATGAAGAAATATGGGTCATCTTTTTAAATCGGGGCAACCGCGTAATAGGCAAAATGCGCGTGAGCGCGGGCAGTAGCGTGGCCTCAGTGTTTGATGTGAAGAAAATCCTCAAGAATGCGTTGCTTGCTCATGCCGAAGGGGTAGCGCTTGTGCATAATCATCCCTCGGGCACTCTATCTCCATCAGGGCCCGACGACCAGATAACCCGCAGGCTGAAGGATGCCTGCAAGCAACTCGACCTGACTATGCTCGACCACGTGATAGTAACCACCGACGGCCACTATTCATACATGGATCATGGCAGATTGTAATGCATCGGAGGCACCGCCGCCGACCTCAAAAACAACAAACCTCAGACGCAAAGCGCCTGAGGCAGTTACCCGGTCTTCAGAATATGAAAATTGACCCTTTATAAGGACCTTGAATGGCCGGTTGGTTCTTTGTGTTCTTATTTCTTGATTACTGTTGGCAGTATAGAGAAATTACTGTTGGCAGTATAGAGAATTATCCGTTGGTGATTCCGGTTGTGTCTTCCACCATTCCTACTGTCCATAACCACCATACGAGGATGAATATCAGAATGATTACTCCAAGCCAAAGCCACAGGTTATTGACCTTTCTCTTACCATTGTTTTTCTTTCTCTTTCCTTCTGCCATGAGTTCTTCTGCTTTTTGGTTCGGAAGTTCCTGGTCTTCGCGAACCGGTTTGTTAGTATCCTTTTCCATAACCATAATGTTTATGCCTTTCGGCTTCGTTTGTTATTATAACATAAGGTCGCTGCAAAAGGTTCATCTATATTTTAACATTTTAGGTTATTTATTAACCTTTTTATCACAAGTTTCTATGACAGAGGGTATAAGGCGTTAATTGTCAGAATGGTACGGATGTTTCGCCGGGTCCGGGCATGATGTCGGGTGTAGTGTCGGTTCCGCTTCCCGCTGCAAATGCAAATCCTCCTTGACCACTCTCTGAGTTCATGCGCGATTCAACTTGCCGCAATTCCATGCCTGATTCATTAAAGGCATCCTGCACCATATTGATGCTCGCATCCCAGTTTTCGAAGCGTGCATACTTGCTCACGAACCTCAGTTTCACATCGCCTACCGCACCGCTTCGGTGTTTGGCCACTATCAGCTCGGCAAGTCCCCTTATGTCGTTACCGTTGGCATCTTCCGAACTCTTGGTGTAGTATTCCGGACGGTGTATGAAGCACACGATATCGGCATCCTGCTCGATAGCTCCCGACTCGCGGAGGTCGGAAAGCACAGGCCGTTTGTCCTCACGCGTCTCTGTGCTTCGGTTAAGCTGCGAAAGTGCGATGATAGGTATGTTCAGCTCCTTGGCAAGGGCCTTTAGTGAACGCGATATCGTAGACACCTCCTGCTCGCGGCTTCCCAGTTTCATACCCGTAGCATTCATGAGCTGCAGGTAGTCTATCATGATTAGTTTCACACCATGCTCACGCACGAGACGGCGTGCCTTGGTGCGCAGCTCCGTAATGCTCAGGCCTGGAGTCTCGTCGAGATACATCGGTGCGCTGTATACACCGGCTATCCTCGTGTTGAGCCGTGTCCATTCATCAGGCGAAAGCTGGCCGCTCTTGATTTTTTCACCTTCAAGGTCGGCCACGTTGCTTATCATACGCTTCACAAGCTGTACATTCGCCATCTCAAGTGTGAATATAGCCACCGGTGTGCCGAAGTCTATCGCCATATTCTTGGCCATGGAGAGCACAAACGCTGTCTTACCCATGGCTGGGCGCGCGGCGATGATTATCAAGTCGGAGTTCTGCCAACCCGAGGTCATGCGGTCGAGCTCGTCGTAGCCGGTCTTCAAGCCCGAGAGACCTGTCTCTGTGTTGGCGGCTGTCTGGATCTGTTCCAACGCAAGGTTAAGCACGGGGTCAATCTGCGTCACCTCGCGCTTGAGGTGTGTCTGCGATATCTCAAACAGCTTCCCCTCGGCCTGTTGCAGCAGGTCGTCCACATCGTTGCTCTCGTCAAAGGCATCGGTCTCGATCTGCGACGCGAAGTTGATGAGCCGGCGAGCCAAGAATTTCTGCGACACGATCTTGGCATGATATTCCACGTTGGCTGCCGAGTATACACGCGCTGTAAGCTCGGTGATACGCACGGCCCCTCCCACTTCGTCGAGGGTGCCGTTCACGCGGAGCTGCTCGGTGACGGTCATCATGTCAATAGGCCGCTGGTTGAAACCGAGCGTGCTTATCGCATCATATATCTTGGCGTTGCGCGGGTCATAGAATGCATCGGGTGTCAGGAAGTCCGCCACGTTCATATAGGCATCCTTCTCGAGCATCAAAGCCCCGAGCACCACCTCTTCCAAGTCTGTGTCATGAGGAGGCAATTTGCCAGTAGCATCCTCCTTTATCGGCTCGAATGCCGGTTTGCGTTTATATTTCTGTTCTGCCATTAGTTGTTAGTTAGTACACATTGCGGCTAATAGCCATATTGCCACACCGACCATCAGCATGGCCGTCTTGCCCAAGAGAGGGTTAAGTTCCCTGCCCTCGCTGTTGGCTATCTTTGTCCAAGTCATGTAATGAAGGTTGATATAGACGAGGGCACCGAGTTGCCATATCAGCCCGATGCGAAGGGCCGTGGCTATCTCGATGCAGAGCAGTGCCGCGAAGCCGTTAACGAGATAAAGCGTCAGCATCGCTTTCTTGCCCCACCTTACGGCCAAGGTGCGTTTGCCCACTGCCCGGTCATCTTCAATATCGCGATAATTGTTGACAACCAATACATTGGCTCCCATCAAGCCGATTGCGAGCGATAGTGGTAATGCCATCGGGAGCATAGACCATGATTGCGTCTGCACATAGGTGGTGAAAAGCACAGGCACTATGCCGAAAAATATCACGACTGCCACTTCTCCCCAACCATGGTGCGAGAGAGGGTAGGGGCCGGTGCTGTATGCCAATGCGAATATCGCGATTGCGATACCCACAGGAATCATCCACAAGCCTCCCCAATATATAAGCGAGCATCCTATCAGACAAGTGAAACCTAGCAAGCCCAAAGTGGCGCGAAGCATGGCTTCGGGCTTGATGTCACCCTCTGTCACCCCTCGTTTGAATCCTTCGCGTCCCTTACGGTCAAGACCGTTGCGGTAATCGAAATATTCGTTGGCGAAGTTTGACACAATCTGGGCGCAGACTGCGAAAGCGAGGCATATCAGAAATGGGAGCCATGAGAAAGCCCCATAATAGGCGGCACATCCGCCGCCGGTCAGCACACCGGCCACCGACACCGGCAGCGTGTGCAGTCGCATTGCCTCAATCCAGGCCTTGCATCTCTTATTCATCGTCAGCTATCTTCTCTCTCTCTCTTATTAAGTCACAAAGTTTGTCGGCGATGTCAATGAGTTCGTCAAGTCCGATCAGTTTCTCTTTCTCTTCCGGGAGTGCCTCATATCCATACTTGATGCCCACCATAGAGCCGACTATTGCAGCATTGTTGTCGCTGTCGCCTCCCAGGTCAACCACCTTGAATATGCTGTCGGCAGCATCCTTGCCATGTCTCAGTCCCCACAATGCAGCCGCCATGGACTTGCGGGTCCAGCACTGTGTCTCCTCATCATCCACTTTTAGCGAATATATGTCGCCCTCGTATGCTTTTTCGAGATAATGCAGTGTGCGCGGGTCAATGCGTCTCCCTATTTCCGCAAGCTCATCATGAGTGGCCTCCCTGTCCTCATAAATCAGCTTTGAGGTCATGGTGGCGATCATCATCGTGGTGGCAAGACAGCGTGAGTCGTCATTGGTCATAAGCACCAGCTTGCGGGTGTTTTCGGCCATATCTTGCTCGTTGCTGATTATCGCCGCGAGTATGCCACGCGGCAGGGCTTCGTTTGAAGCCTCACGTATATTGCGCTCTTGCCACACCTTGTGGGCCGTCGCCACCGGATTTTCCTCCCAACCCGGAGTCATACATATCACCGGTATTATGGCAGGATAATCACTCTCCACCGTGGCGAGCCATTGCTTGAACTTTCGTGCCAGCACACGTATGTCGAATTTCCCCTCCTTGAGAAATGTCTTGGCCATAGTCGAGAGCATCCTTGTCTCATGTCCCGGTTCGCCGCGCTTGCGCTGACTGCGATGCGCATCTCTGATTATCTGGCTGAATTCGCGCAATCCCTCCGGATAATATGTGCGGGCCTGTTGGCGCGTCATGAATTCTGTGCCATAGCCCAATGCCTCTCCAAATGCGAAGCCCACTACGGCACCGCGCAATTTAGATCTAAGATTGATTCTGTTCTCTTTCATTTCATAAAGTCGTTAGATAGTTCGATTAAGGCGCCTGTAAAATTTAAAATGTAAAAATTAAGAGTCTCAATTTTTACAATTATTTCTTATCAATGTCTGATCAGTATATAGTATGTGGTCAGTAGTTCGATTTTGCTTGATAGTCAGAAAATTCTAAATTCTAAATTTTAAATTCTAAATTCTATTCAGCGTAGATTTTTGAAAAAGTCTTGCATAAGTTGTCTGCACTCATCCTCCAACACACCACCTTCTATGATGGTTTTAGGGTGCAGGGCACTGTTGCGTGCCATCGTATGGTTGAAATATCCCCTTTTCTCATCGGAAGCCCCATACACTATCCTCCCGATTTGACTCCATCCCAAAGCACCGGCACACATGGTGCACGGTTCCACAGTCACATATATGGTGCACTCCGGCAGATATTTACCTCCCAAGGTCTCGCTTGCAGCCGTGAGAGCTATCATCTCTGCGTGTGCGGTGACATCGGTGAGGGCCTCGGTCATATTGTGTCCTCTTCCCACCACTCTCCCCTTGCTCGTCACCACAGCACCTATCGGTATCTCCCCTTTGTCATAGGCCTGTTTCGCCTCTTCAAGAGCGAGCCGCATGTATTTCTCATCGAAGGCTGTCATATCTCAGTTTTTCTGTTATATCTCAGTTTATTATGATTCCATACCGATCACCACCTCGCGCACCTCCTCCATCAGCCATGCCGGCGTGGAAGTCGCTCCACATATGCCGATGCTTTCTGCTCCCTCGATCCATTCCTGTTTCACCTCGCTACCGTCGGTCACGGCATATGTGCGCGGATTCACCTTGCGGCATTCTTCCAGAAGCACCTTGCCGTTTGAACTCTTGGCACCGCTCACGAAGATTATGGTATCGTGACTCGCGGCGAAACCCTTGATTTTTTCCGAACGGGTGGCCACTTGCCTGCAGATGGTGTCGAAATATTCAAAAGTGCCCTTGCGTTTGCGCTTTTTTATCTCCTCCACAATATGCTTGAAGCCTTCTATGCTCTTGGTGGTCTGCGAGTAGAGCAATATGTCGCGGTCGAGGTCTATGTCGTCGAGAGCATCCACACCCTGCACCACCACTGCATTACCTTCTGTCTGTCCTACAAGTCCGTTCACCTCGGCATGCCCATGCTTGCCATATATCAATATCAGCGGCATGCTCTCACTCCGGCGGTTTGCGAATCTCTGCTTCGCCTCATCATAGGCTTGCTTGATGCGTTGCTGGAGTCTGAGCACCACCGGGCATGTGGCATCAATCACGCGGTTGTTGTTGCGTCTGAGCAGCTCATAGGTCGATGGCGGCTCCCCGTGCGCACGCAGTAGCACTGCGCTGTCGTGAAGCTCCTCGAGGTCTTCGTGGGTTATGGTGTCAAGACCGCGGAGTCTCAGCCGCTCCACCTCCGATGCGTTGTGCACTATGTCGCCAAGGCATGACAGCCCGTTGCCTCGGGCAAGCTCCGCCTCTGCCTTGTCGATAGCTGTCACCACACCGAAACAGAATCCTGAATTCTCATCTATCTCTACCACCATGGCCGGCAATTATTCGTTAATAATCACATTGTAGAGGTCGAGCAGCCATTGCATCTGCTGCTTGTGATCCATATGGTCATTGTCGAGCACGTGCGCGTCGGCAGCCTTGCGAAGTGGCGAAACCTCGCGTGTGCTGTCTATGTGGTCTCTTTCCTTTATGTTGGCAAGCACCTCATCATAGCTCACATCCTCACCTTTTGCCTCAAGTTCTTTGAGTCTCCGCTCAGCCCTGACCTCGGGCGATGCGTCTACAAAGACCTTCATCTCTGCATCCGGAAACACCGTGGTGCCGATGTCGCGGCCATCCATCACGATGCCCTTATTCTTACCGGCCTCCTGCTGCAATTTCACGAGATGTTCGCGTACCTCCGGAATTACTGCCACCGGGCTGACCAGCGAGCTTACCTGCATGTCGCGTATCTCGCGCTCCACATCCCTGCCGTTGAGCAACGTATGTTGCACTCCATCTTCTCCGGCCGGTTCAAATGATATATGAATCTCCGGCAACGCAGCCACAAGTGCATTGCTGTCTACCTTGCCATCCTTGGCCATGCCATGCTCTATCGCATAGAGTGTCACGGCCCTGTACATCGCACCGGAGTCCACATAGACATACCCGATGCGACGTGCGAGCTCGCGGGCCATAGTGCTCTTGCCCGACGATGAATAGCCATCTATGGCGATAACTATTTTATTCATCCTTTTTCTTACCTTTTTTAGTTGCGCATGCTTTCTTTGTAGTTTCTGCCTTCTTCGCTGTGCTTCTCTTCTTTGCCACGCCTTCGGGTTGCGGACGCACCATGCGGAGCACCTGGGCGGTGCGTGCCGGCAGATACATCTTCAGCCATCCTTTGCCGGCCGGTGTGTAGAGCGGATCCGGTTGAGTGAAGTGGCGCACGCTGTCGTCCACAAAGCCCATACCGCCAAACTCGGGTGAGTCTGAATCAAGCACCACCTCATATTCGCCGGCCGGAGCCAGGAAGCCGTAGCCGTCGAATGAGCGGTTCGGGCTCCAGTTGAACACGAAGATAAGGTCGCCCCTGCGGAATGCCAATACCTGGTCATCATCTTTCTCCCAAAGTTTCTCTACTGGGAGTGCCTGGAAGTCATATACACCCGACACAAGCTCAATCATGGCGTTGTCGAACCCGTTGAGATATTTATATTTCAGGTCTTCGCGGTCCACAAGGTCCCACTGTCTGCGTGCATATTTGTAACTCCAGCCGTTTCCTTCGCGCGGGAAGTCAATCCATTCCGGATGCCCGAACTCGTTGCCCATGAAGTTGAGGTAGCCGCCGTTGATAGAGGCCAAGGTCACGAGGCGTATCATCTTGTGCAATGCCATGCCGCGGGCCACAACCCCATTGGTGTCGTCGACCATCATGTGCCAGTACATCTCTTTGTCTATGAGGCGGAATATGATTGTCTTGTCGCCCACGAGTGCCTGGTCGTGGCTCTCGCAGTAGCTCACTGTCTTCTCGTCGGAGCGACGGTTGGTCAGTTCCCAGAATATTGAGGTAGGATGCCAGTCCTCATCTTTCTTCTCTTTGATCATCTTGATCCAGTAGTCGGGTATGCCCATAGCCAAGCGATAGTCGAAGCCCATGCCGCCATCCTCAAATTTGGCTGCCAGTCCTGGCATGCCGCTCATTTCCTCGGCTATGGTGATTGCCTTGGGGTTGACCTCATGTATAAGCAAGTTGGCCAGCGACAGGTAGACCAGTGCGTTGACATCCTGGCCACCGTCGTAGTAGTCGCCGTAGCCTCCGAAGGCCTTGCCCAAGCCATGGTTGTAGTAGAGCATCGAGGTGACGCCGTCGAAGCGGAAGCCGTCGAATTTGTATTCGTCGAGCCAGAATTTGCAGTTGGAGAGCAGGAAGTGGAGCACGGAGTTCTTGCCGTAGTCGAAACAAAGGGAGTCCCATGCCGGATGTTCGCGGCGCGAGTCTCCGTAGAAGTAGAGGTCGTAGGAGCCGTCGAAGCGGCCAAGTCCCTCGAGCTCGTTCTTCACGGCGTGCGAGTGTACTATATCCATAATCACAGCTATCCCCATCTCGTGCGCGTCATCTATAAGGCGTTTCAGCTCGTCGGGTGTGCCGAAGCGCGACGAGGCGGCGTAGAAGTTGCTCACGTGGTAGCCGAAGGAGCCGTAATACGGATGTTCCTGTATGGCCATGAGCTGGATGGTGTTGTAGCCATCTTTGGCTATGCGCGGAAGTATGTTGCGGCGGAATTCGTCGTATGTGCCGACACCCTCTTTGTTTTCGGCCATGCCGATGTGTGCCTCATATATAAGGAGAGGCTTGGTGTCGGGCGTGAATTTCTTCACTTTGAACTGATATGGATGCTCCGGGGCATAGACCTCGGCTGAGAATATCTTGGTGTCGTTGTCCTGCACCACGCGGCGTGCATAGGCCGGAAGCCGTTCGCCTTGGCCACCCTCCCAATACATTTGGAGCTTGTAGAGGTCGCCATGGTGGAGGGCATCGGCCGGAAGTTTCACTTCCCAGTTGCCGTTGCCAATCGGCTTCAGCTCATATTCAGGTTTGTCGGTCCAGTCGTTCATCGTGCCGATGATATATATCTTCGTGGCGTTGGGCGCGAACTCGCGAAATGTCCATTTGCCTGACTTCTCGCGGTGCAGACCGAAGTAGTTATATGCGTTAGCGAATTTTTTAAGGCTGCCGTCTGTGTTGGCTGTGAGTTCTTCAAGTTTGCGCACCACGTCGTAGTGTCTCCCCTCTATGGCTCCTGCATATGGCTCAAGCCACGGGTCGTTGCGCAGTATCGCTAATTTCTTTTCCATATTATTTTTGTAATTTATTATTTTTTCGTTAGGGCGGTTGTCTATATCTCCCGGTTGTCGGTTTCCTTGCCGTCGGGGTCTATGTGCAGGGCGTGGCGCACTGTCCAGCGCAAGTGCTCTGAGTCCTTGCCACGCGATTTCAAGGTGTCGAGCACATAACCTATGTATTCATCTTTCGATTTGAAGCCAAGCTGCTGGGCCACTCCGCAGTCCGACAGCATGGGCTTGTGGTTGAACACGCGGAGCACAGACTCGTAGTCGTCGTCGCGCACCATCACCGCAAACTCTTCGCGCAGCTCTTTGTATTGCTTGCGTGGCTGGAGCTTGTCTGCAAGGCTGCGCAGGTGGGTCTCCAAGGCAGTGATACATTTGAAGCGGGCATCTATCTTGCACTCCACCTCGCGCTTCACGCGGTGGCGCACATGCTGCAACACCTGTTCCTCGGTATGCTGCCTGAACATGCGCATCACTTCCTTATGCACTCTCCGCATCACTCTCTCCGGGTCGCGGCCCCGCCTGCGGGCCGTCAGCTTTATAACCCCCGGAAGCAGGAATATGTTCTCCACCTCAGCCACGTCGGGCACCATAATCATCTTGTTGCGCAGGTATTCCACCTCATGCTCGGTGCGGCGGTCGCGGTCCACTATGCCGTAGCTGCGCAGGTGGTGCATCGATTGCTGGTCGTTGAATGAGCGGGTAGTCTCTATCACCTTGTTGCAAGACCCCAATGGCCTGACTGTCATGTCGGGAAACACCAAGCTGTAAAGCCTCGCGTCGATGGAATGGCGCATGTCGCCCTCTATAAACAGTACAGGCCTGCGGCTCCCCGCAAGCTCCACCATCAGTTCGTCGGCACGCGACCCGGGTGCGATCACCTCATATTCCCAGGCATGGCTCTGCGAGTCGTATCGCTTCACCCAGATGCTGGTGTTGTTGGTGCGCGTGCTCACGAAGTCTTCGTCCACGGAGTTGTAGACGAAAGTGCAGTCGGGCCGAAGCTCCTCTATGCTGTTCCAGAGTGTCCCTATTATGGTAGGGTGTATGAAAAGGCTCGGCGAGTCAATGAATATCACTGCGTCGGCCGGTGCATACATGGCCGCGCCGAGGTAGTAAAGCACCGCTTTCTCTCCCTGGCTGAGCGAATGTGTGGTGATGAGGTCTTTGCCGCTCCGGGTGGCAAACATCACGCTCCCTCTGGAGCGCGTTATGCTGTTGCCCGGAAATATCCGCTCCCAGTGCTTCTTTATGATGTCGAGCTTGGTGGGCGTGATCTTGAATCGTTTGCCCGACTCCAAGGCCTCGGCCTTCATCTCCATGAGGCTCTCCAGCTCATCGGCAAAGAGCATGTAGACTATCTTGTCGAGCTCGCTAACCGCATCTGTGCGCATGTAGCTTTGCTGGCTCACTGCCCTGCGATACTGGCTGTCGATTGAGCCGGGGAGTGTGGACTCCTCGCGTTCGGCATAAAATGCCGACAATGCACTCAGACAATATGCCTTGTCGCCGCAAAGGCTGATCATCTCATCCATAAAGCGCGACTTGCCGGCCCCATTGCCGCCGATGATCGTCAGCTGACGGGTGTCACCGAGTTTGCCGTCGTGGCCTTTGTCGGTGTTGGGGGGAAGTATTATGCGATTCACTGTTGAGAGGTTTTTCAGCTTACGCTGCTTTTGATTCGTAAATTTAATAAATTTTTTTCGTACTTTTGCAATCAATATCGGGTTATTGATGTCTTTTGCAGCATTCTCGCTGTCGTCAAGATGTTGATAATCTATATAAGTTGCATTAAATTAAATTATTAACCTTTTTGATATTTTTTATTCATGTTCTCAGGAATAGTAGAAGAGGCGGCTGAGGTTGTGGCTCTCCGCACTGATGAAGACAATTTGCACCTCACGCTGAGGTGTTCGTTTGTCGATGAGCTGAAGATAGACCAGTCGGTGTCGCACAACGGTGTCTGCCTGACAGTAGTGGCACTCCCGGGCGACGGCACATATACGGTAACTGCAATCCGTGAGACGCTCGAACGCAGCAATCTCGGCAAACTCGAGGTTGGCTCGCTCGTCAATCTGGAGCGAAGCATGCGCATTGACGGACGTCTTGACGGCCATATCGTGCAGGGTCACGTGGACCAGACCGCCCGTTGCACGGCGGTGACAGAGGCTGACGGCAGTTGGTATTACGATTTCGAATATCGGGTGTCGCGCCAGATGGCCAAGAAGGGCTATTTCACAGTCGACAAGGGCTCGGTGACAGTAAATGGAGTGAGCCTGACCGTGTGCGAGCCGGAGTGCAATCCCGACCCAGTAGATGCTGAAACGCTGATAGGCACATTCAGAGTGGCAATTATCCCATACACCCACGACCACACCAATTTCTGCCAAATAAAACCGGACACCGAAGTAAACCTCGAGTTCGACATATTAGGCAAATATCTGGCAAGATTATCCACCCTCTAAAGCAAAATTCGCACAAAAAAGCAAGCAAAGTAAAGTCAACAAGCAAAGTAGGTAGAGTTAACAAGCAAAATAAGTTGCATAGCGGTTTTGGAGGTGTGAAAGCACAAAGTGCGAGAGCGGCGATGCTGAAAGGCATCGCCGCTCCGTTTATTTCTTTTTCTTTTTAGTGGTGGTGGTTTTATTGCCGCTCGACTTGTTGGTGGTGCTGTCGGTGCTACCACCGGTCAGCAGTCCGCGAAGTGCGTCAAGTCCGTTACCTATATTTGTGTTGCCATTGCCGTTTGTGTTGCCGGTGCCGGTTGTGCCGCTGTTGTCCCGGTTGGTTGTGCCGGAGTTTTGCTGCGAGCCGCCGAGACCGAGGCCTTGGAGCAGGCCGCCGAGGCCGCTGTTGTTCTGCTGAGTAGAGCCGCCCGAGAAGTGGAAGCCTACGCAGAGACCATCGTATGAGTCGAGCAGCGAACCGAGTGTCTGAGCAAGTTTTATGCCGGTGAATTGTGCCACCGCCGTGACTAGTTTCTTGAATTTGGTGGCGTCAAACATTACATCCATCGACTTGCTCGTCTTCTGCACGTAGGTGGGCAAGCTCATGAGGTTGCGTCCCAACACGCTGAAGTTGAACATGAACACTCCTTTTTCCTTACCTTCGGCTGCGGTGATATTACCTTTGAGCGTTATCTTGCCCGTGACCAAGGTGAATGTGCCATCCTGATTCACTGTAAGTTTGGCGCCGGTGAGCCCATATTGGTCATAATAGGGTGCCAACTTCGCCTCAATAGCCGCTGCTGCGGCTTTGCCGCCGGCTTGCTTCAGGAAGTTCTCGCTCTGGAAGCATACCGCCGGGCCGTCGGCTGTCCATTCTCCCTCCATGTCGGCCACTGTGATGTTGCTGCTCGAAAATACTCCCTCAAGCAGGTTGCTGAGCGTGCCGCCCAGTCCGTTGCTGCCGTTTGTCTGCCCGCTCTGCTGGCCTCCTAACAGCCCTCCGAGCAAGTCGCCCAGTCCTTGGGCGTGTGTCATATTGACGCTCATTATGCAGACAATGGCCGCCAATGCGATTTTTTTGATGATTCTCATATTTTTTTGATTGGTTTATTTATCGCTTTAAGTTGGCCTAAATAGCTCCAATTTTAAAGTGTGTTAACACTTTCGGGTGCAAATTTGTGGCCATTTTTGCGCAATTGTGTTTGAATTTTGCCGAAATGTCATGATTGCTCATTAATTTATATTAACTTTGCAACCGTGTTTGAACCTTCACACCCGTATATTATGATAACGATTTCTTCCCTGGGTTTAATATTTATATTAGAGGTTTTCTACCAATTTCAGATTATAACAACATAATAACATAAATAGATGAAGAATTACAGTAAAGGTATGCTCCTGCTTTCGGCAGTTGCCCTCGGCCTGACCTCGTGTAGCGACGATGCGCCCTGGGGTGGTGCCGACAATGAAGGTGGCATAAGTCTCAATTTCTCGTCAGATGCGCGAGTGATGCGTCAGTCGCGTGCCGACGACGGCGTGAGCCCGGTGGTGCCGGATGCCTCGCGCTTTGAAGTGAGTCTCGCCAAGTCGGACGATTCTTATTCGAAAAACTGGTCAACTCTCGATGGTTTCAACAAGGAGAAGGCTTTCCCTATCGGCGATTACACGCTGTCGGCTTTCTTCGGAGATGTGGATCAGGAGGGTTTCGAGAATCCTTGTTTCAAGGGTTCTGCTGATGTGCATGTGTCTCCGGGTGTCGTAACCCCGGTCAATGTGGTGGCCACTCTC
The DNA here is from genome assembly GCA_910584185.1 of uncultured Muribaculaceae bacterium. Classification (GTDB taxonomy): domain Bacteria; phylum Bacteroidota; class Bacteroidia; order Bacteroidales; family Muribaculaceae; genus Lepagella. The sequence goes on along the minus strand of CAJTYC010000030.1, from coordinate 10,770 downwards.
GCCAATGCCATGGTGTCGGTGCGCTATACTGATGAGTTCAAGTCCAATTTCGCGGCCTACAGTGCCGCTGTGCAGACTTCCGGCCATGAGTGGGTGGTGTTTGCCCAGGATGAGAACCGTCCCGCGTATGTCTCTCCCACTGAGGAGGTGAAGCTCCGGCTTACCCTCACCAATAGTGATAACAAACGGGTTGAGATTCAGCCTGCTTCGTTCAATGCCGTTGCCCGTCACCATTATGTTGTGACTATAGGTGTCTCCGGCTCGCAGGCTTCTGGCGACTTGAAGCTCGACGTGGTGTTTGACGACGATGTGGTGGCTGAGACTGTCAATGTCTCGCTCGGCGATGAACTCTTCACCGCCCCGGCTCCCACGCTGACAGCCAAGGGCTTCGACCCTGCCGTAACTCTCGACACTTTCGAGTATGCCGAGCAGAAGACTCCGCAGGAGTTCCATGTGTTCGCTTACGGTGGCCTGAAGTCGGCTTCGCTCACTGTGGTGTCTGACGCCTATACGCCCGCTTTCGGTGGCACCGTGGAGCTTGTTGGCGCTGACGACCTCACGCAGAAGCAGCTCACCGATGCCGGCGTTGACTGCGCCGGTTTCTTCCGCAATGTCGACAAGATGGGCGTGGTAAACATCTCGAAGTTTCTCGAGAATGTCCCCGCCGGCAATTATACGATTTCTCTCTCGGTGGTCGATGCGATGACCCGCACCTCCGAACCGCTCGAGTTCAAGGCCACGGTCAAAGCTGTTGATATGCAGGTGGCCGCCATCGAAAATGTAGGCTTTATGGCCAACGAGATGGTGGTGCAGGTAGCCACAAATTGCCCCGACATAAAGAATAAGGTGAAATTCCAGGTGCCCAACGCACGCAACCAGATGGTCGATGCTGTGGTGAAGAGTGTTGTGGAAGCCCCCGCTTCGGGCAACGTCAGGACTCGCGCTGACCTCACTTATCGTTACAACTACACTCTCGCCCTCGAGCCCCAGGTGCGCGACCTCATAGATGTGACGGCGACTGTGGGCCGCAAGACTGCCACTCTCAAGGTGCCCATGGCAGCTCCCGTATATACAATAACTCCCGATGCGTTCGCCCGCAAGGTGATGCTCAAGGTGGAGGGCGCCGATGCCGATGCAACCGCTGCAATCATCGACCATATCGCATGGTATAACGGCAATGTGGAAGCCGCCAACGCTATCTCCACTTCCAATATCTCGACCGATGCCGACGGTATTATTACCATCATCGGTCTTAACCCGGCCACCACATACACTAACCTGAAGGCCGCTATCGGCTCGTTCGTAAAGAATGTCCCGGCATTTACCACCGAGGCCGAGACCAACGTCCCCAACGGCGACTTCTCATCTCTGACCGAGGAGACGCTTATCGCGCCTTCCACTAAGTCTCCCGGTCATAATGGAACGAAGTTTAACGGAATATGTGTCGGTGGACTTTACAAAGCCGGGGCATTTGATTATCAAAATTATTCTACTATTGGTTATCGTGAACCTATAGGATGGGCAACTCTTAATCAACTCACATGTTATACCGGTGCTTCTAACCTGAACACTTGGTTCATTGTGCCATCTACGTTCGCATCTGACGATGCCAACGGCTCAGTTACCATTCGTTCTGTTGGTTATAGTCATAATGGCAAAACTCCAAGCAAGTCAGGTGAATTCACCAATACCAAGTATTATTGCGAGAATGCGCCTGCCGAAGGTGACCTTCAGAAGTCTGCCGGCGAACTTTTCTTGGGTTCCTATTCGTTCAATAGTTCTGCAAATCGTGTAGATGGTGTAAGTTTCACAACTCGTCCATCTTCGGTGACGTTCGATTATAAATATACATCTGTCAATAATGAACGTGGTGAGTGCGTAGTCCGGGTCCTCGATGCCTCAGGCAATGTCCTCGCCCAAAGCTCCACTGAACTTTCAGCGGTGTCAAATTTCACTTCCAAGACTGTTTCGTTATCAGGGTATTCGTTCGGACGCAAGGCTGCCAAACTGGAGGTGCTTTTCCGTAGCACAAAAGCAGGTGTTGCCCCTAAGGTCAATATTCCGTCAGGCAGCGCACTTAAGGAAGGTGGTGTAAGCCTTAACACGAAGTTTGTATATGAGGTTGCCAAAAATCAGTATCATGCTTTGGCTACAGGTTCTGTCTTGACTGTTGACAATGTGAAGCTCGGATACGAGGTGTCGGGCGCTGCCAACCCCTCTGCCGTTAAACATCGTGCTAACCGTAAATAATTCTGACTGTAATGAAAAATCAATATATTTTATCGCTCCTCGCGGGCGCGTTGATCTTTACCGCCTGCTCCAAGGAGGACCCTTTCAGGGGTGATTCCAAAGGCGATGGCCAGCTCGTGAAGTCAGCCTTGCTGATGGAGGTGAAAAACGATGCCCTCAATGTGACTCGCGCCGATGCCGATGTCAATATAGATGAATTCAATGTGCTCCTATTCAAGGAGGGCAATTCACAACCTTATGCGAAGTATAAGTATGGCGAGATGCCGGAAGTGGTGACTCTCCCCGCCGGCTCTTACACCTGCACTGCCACTTATGGTGAGGATCGCCATGCTGAGTGGGAGTCTCCCTATTTCCTCGGTTCTTCGGAGGCGTTTGAGGTGAAGGCCGGTGAAATCACCAGCGAGGTGGGCCGCATAGTCTGCACGCTCGAGAATGTGATGGTAACCATCAATTTCGACGCTTCGCTCCGCTCCGTCATGTCGGCCGACTCTTATGTGGAGGTGAAGGTGGGCGACAGTGCGTCGCTGAAGTATGGCACAGCCGAGGCCGACGCCAAGAAGCCCGGCTATTTCAAGCATGACAAGGAAATCTCGCTCGTGGCTGTGTTCCACGGTCAGGTCAACGGTGTGGAGACTGTAGAGACTAAGTCGCTCGCCGACGTGGCCAAGGGTTGCCACTATAACATTACTTTCCGTCTGCACAGTGGCGGCGGTGCTGATGCCACCGGCGATGCAGATGCCGACGTGACTGTCGATGCTTCTGTGTCGGTTACTGATGTGACACGCGACGTGGAACTCCCCGACGACGAGCTCCTCGACGACAGCGAACGACCCTCTGAGGGCGGTGGTGAAGAACCCCCGACTCCTCCGGTGCCCGGTGGCGAAGCCCCCACTATCCAGCTCAACGGCGGTGAATTGGCAGATACTCCATACGCAGGTTCTTCGATGACTACTTGTGTACTCACCATGAAGAGTGAGTCGGATGCGGGTTTCACCACTTTCATCTGCAATATCAAGAGTGAAGTGCTCGAACCCGAACTCCCCGTCATGGGTCTCCCGACTCACATTGACCTCGCTCATCCTGAAAAAATGGAAATTCCTGAAGATCATACTCTCGAAGAGGTGATGGGTATACTCGAAGGTTTCAAGTTCCCGACTGATGTGGCCGGCAAGAAGGAAGCGACAGTCGACCTGTCTAACTTTATTGGCCTTATGGGAGCTCTTGGTCCCGGCCAGCATGCTTTCGAGCTGATCGTGGGCGACGCCAACGGTGAGACTGTTAAAACTCTTACTCTTAATTTCTAAATAGCTGACAGCAATGAATATTCTAAATAAATTTTTTATCGGTTCGGCTGTCACGTTCGCTATGGGTGCACTCCTCTCTTCGTGCGCCATGGATGCTCCCTTTGGCGAGGGGGCTGAGGGCAACCTGACTATCAATACCGACATCCGCGGCGATGTCACTAAGACCCGCGCTGCCGTCACCGGCGACGAACTCGCCGCTCTGCGCGAGAAGTGCGTGGTATATATCGAAAACAATAAGGGCGTGATCCGTAAGTGGAAGGGCCTCGACAATATCCCGGAGTCTATCAAGCTCCGCACCGGTTCTTATGTGGCCGAGGCTTGGAGCGGCGACTCTGTGTCGGCTTCGTTCGATGCCAAGTTCTATCGCGGCTACCAGAAGTTCGAGATGAATGAGGGTGCAAACTCGCTTACTCTCAAGTGCAATATCGCCAATGTGCTCGTCTCTGTAGACCCGACTTCGCTCGATGTAAATCTCTCAGACCTTAAGGTGACGTTCTCTCACTCTCGCGGCCTGCTGGAGTTCACTGAGGCTAACATCACCGATGGCGCTAAGGGCTATTTCATGATGCCTAATGCCGACAAGGACCTCTCTTATAAGGTGGAGGGTAAGAAGGCCGATGGCTCCGCTTTCTCTAAGGAGGGCAAGATTGAGAATGTGCAGCGTGCGCATGAATATTGCATGAATCTCTCTGAGGAGGCAAGACCCGTAGAGGAGGGTGGCGCTCTTATACGCCTCTCTATCGCCGATATACCTGTAATAGAGGAGGAAATGGAGATTTTCCCCGCTCCGGCTGTCACGGGCGTCGGCTTCAATGTGGAGGAGCAGGTGGTCAATACCGACCGCAATTTCTCCGATATAAAGGTTTGTGTGCTCGGTTATTTCGGCCTCAGCTCTTTGGTGATGAATGTCGATAATGCCGATGCCGGCATAGTTTCGGGCCAGAATATCCTCGAGACCTCGGTCAAGACAGCCCTCGAGCAGAAGGGTGTGAAGATGGAACGTATACAGTCTACCGACGCTGCTTCTTCAGCCGGTGGTGAGGATGTGCTTGTCGACAAGGTGTATATCACTTTCACGAAGGCTTATCTCGATGCGCTCCCCGAATCTGACAAGGAGTTTAAGTTCAGCTTCGAGTGTACGGACAACCATCACAAGACAGGCCACGGCTCTCTCCGCATTGCCAATAGCCTCGGTGCTGTGGAGAAACTTGCTCCGGTATCTACTGCCGCAGCCCCCGATCCGGAGACTCAGCCTATGGCTATCGGCGCTCGCCGCGCCACACTCACGGGCTTGATTAATGACGCTGCTGCTGCCCTTAATTTCGGTATCAAGTACCGCAAGCAGGGTGCTTCCGGCTGGGATGTTGCATATCCTTCGGGTGCAGCTGCAGCTGCCGCGCGTCGCGCTGCCCGTGCCACCCGTGCTCTCGAGCAGACTCCGTTCTCGGTCACTGTTACAGGTCTCGAACCCAGCACCGTTTATGAGTTCAAGGCTTTCTGTGATGACTATGAGGATGCTCAGGTCAATGTATTCACCACTGAGTCGATATTCAATATCCCCAACGCTTCGTTTGAGGAGTGGGGCACTTACGATGGCAAGACTGCTCTGGGCACTGCTGCCAAGGGCATAGTCGTGCCGGGCACGACAGGCGACAAGTACACTTCATTCTGGGGCTCCGGTAATGAGGGTGGTGCTACTGCCAAGATCACCATGACCAATAAGTCTACAGATATGGTGCATAGCGGCACTTACAGTGCTCGCCTTGCTTCGGCTTCTGCTCTCGGCATGCTCGCTGCAGGCAATATCTTCATCGGTGAATATGATAAGGCGGCTCTCAAAGATGGTAACGCAGTTGGTTATATCAATATGGGTCGCGAGTATAACGGTTCGCACCCGACTGCCTTGAGGGCTTATATCAATTATCGCCCCGGAACGGTAGGCAATTATAAGGCCAACTCTGTCTTCACTCCCGATTTCGTGAACGGCGGTTCTGACCACGGCCAGATCTATGTGGCTCTATCTGACCAAATCGTTAACGTGGTGACCGACCCCAACGACAATAAGTTCTTCAATCCTGAGGCCGACTATATCCTCGCTTACGGTGAGGTGACTTTCAAGGAGGCGTTCGGCCCGGACGGTGCGCTCAAGGAGGTGACTGTGCCGCTCACTTATCGTGAACGTGCAAAGAGTGTGAAACCTAAATACCTGCTAATCACTTGTTGCGCCTCGAAGTATGGCGACTATTTCTCCGGAAGTACCACAAGTGTGTTATATCTTGATGATGTAGAACTTATATATGAGTAATTCGCTGAGATTAAGTATAGTGATTATAGCATTGACTCTGGGCATTTTTAATGCCCGGAGTCAGTCTGCTTATAACGACACGCTCCATATCACCCCCGCAATGGTCGACTCAATCAATGACTCGAGGCGCGTGGAGAAGTTCGACCGCGATGTGGAGTCCACGGTGTTTGTGCCTAAGGGACAATGGATCACGGGTATCTCGATTTCTTATTCGCAGACCAACCAGAATAAGTATAATTTCTTCGTGTTCGAGGATATCGATGCCGACACTTATACTTTCAAGGTGACGCCGATGCTCGCTTATGCTTTCAAGAATGATATGGCTGTCGGCCTGAAGTTCGCGTATACCCGTTCGCTCGGCAAGCTCGCAAGTGCCAATATCGTGCTTGGCCAGGATAATGAGTTTGATCTCGACCATATCTATGCCCTGTCGCACAATTATTATGCCACTGCAATTTTCCGCAATTATTTCTCGCTCGGCCAGTCGCGCCGGTTCGGATTTTTCAATGAGATTCAGTTGCAGCTCGGCGGTGGCCAGACGAAGATCACGCGTGGTGTGTCGGAGTCGCTTACCGGCACTTATGAGACAAATTTCTCTCTCGACATTGGCATAGTGCCCGGTCTGATGGTATTCCTTTCGGACTGGTCGGCTATGGAGGTCAATATCGGTGTGCTCGGTTTCAGCTACCACAACACTAAGTCGGTCAACGACCGCATCTATGTGGCGCACCGTCACTCGAAGTCTGCCAATTTCAAGATTAACCTGTTCAGTATAACCTTCGGCACCACTTTCTACCTATGAGAAATCTGTTAAGTTTCATTTCGATTGCGGTGCTTATATGCGTATCCTCTCCCTACGCTCTTTGCCGCAAGGTCACTTATTCGGTGGCAAGCCCCAATGCCCGTCTCGATTCGGTCGCGGTGTCGCGTCCGGTAGCTTCTGATGCCTCTGCAGCGCCTGCTTCTGATGCTAAGTCGGCTTCTGAACCAGCCCATGGCTCTCATGTGAATGGTGCATACATCTTTGTGCCTGACACGCTCCAGGATGATGTGCTCCGTCTGCTCGACGGCCATTCCAAGGTGGTCGACGACCCCAACAAGCTCGACCTCGAGGAGCAGACTGTACACAAGGGCGACACGGTGCCGATGCTGCTGAAGTCGGTCAATCTGGGCCGCTTCGACCGTGGCTTGTCCAATTTCCTATATATCCCCAAGGGGGTGTGGTCTATCGGTCTCACCGCTTCTTATGGCGAACTCGGCACTGAGGACCTCGATATATTCGGGCTTTTGTCTGACATTAAGATTGGTGCCCACGCGTTCTCGATTAAGCCTTATGTGCAATATTTCATAAAGAATAATCTTGCCGTAGGTCTTAAGTTCGGCTATTATAATGCCAAGGGAAGCATTGACTCTTTCAATGTCGATGTGATGGAGGATATGAATTTCAATCTCTCCGATATCATGTATCGCTCGGAGTCTTATTCGGCGGCTTTGACTCTGTCGCAGTTCCTCGGCTTGACGCGGCGCGGCCGTTTCGGTGTCTTCAATGAGGTGGAGCTCGCTTTCAAGACCGGCAACAGCAATTTCCGACGCCCGTATGGCGGTGAACTTCGCGACACTTATACCACAACAACCGAGGTTAACCTCAATTTCTCTCCCGGCATCCAGGTCTTCATCATGAAGAATGTGGCTTTTCACGTCTCTTTCGGTGTCTTCGGTTTCTATCTGAAGAATGAGAAACAGCGCGAGAATGATGTGCCACACGGTGACCGCTTCTCCTCTGGTGCAAGTTTCCGCTTCAATCTCTTCAATATTAATTTCGGCGTCGCTGTTACGCTCTGACGTAAACTTTTCATGTTATGACGCCTGCTTTTTTTGTGCTTATGCGTTTCTTTAAATCACGTAAGTTCTTATGGCTCGCCTGCAGCTCGCTCGTATGCCTGCTGTTGGCCGGGTCTTGCATCAAGAATGACCTGCCGTTCCCCCGCATTCCGCAGCTTATCCTCTCGATTGCTGCTGAGGGTGAATCTAAGGAGGCTTATATCGATAATATCGCCTATGAGGTGACTCTCTATCTCGAGGAAACAACCGATATCTGCAATGTGAAGTTCACGGATTATCAGATTTCCGAAGATGGTAATTCCGAACCCAATTTGCTCAACGGCACTTACGACCTCTCCTCGCCGCTCTTCGTGACTCTCTATCGTTTCCAGGAGTACACGTGGGAGTTGAAGGCGGTGCAGGATATACCGCGATATTTCCAGGTCAAGGATGAGCTGGGCGAGTCGGTTGTCGATGTGGCTGCCCACCGCGTGGTGGTGACGGTTATGGAGGGCACGGACCTCTCCAATCTCGTGCTCGAGCGCGTCAAGCTCGGCCCGGAGGGTATCACCACGATGAACCCGGACCTCAAGCCAGGCCCGCTCGACCTCTCTTATCCGCTGCGCGTCGAGGTGACTTATCATGGCCGCACCGAAATTTGGACCATTTATGCCCAGATTCAAGATACGCCGGTGAAGACTGACGCTGTCGATGCATGGTCTAAGGTGATTTGGGCTTATGGCAGCGGCTCTGCCAATGCCGAGAATGGCTTCGAGTATAAGAAGGCTTCCGACTCTGACTGGACCCGCGTGCCGAAGCAGTATATCACCTCCAAGCAAGGCTCGTTCTCTTGCTTTATACCCGGTCTCGAACCTCTCACCGACTATCAGGTGCGCGCTTATTGCGACAATTCGGTGGGCGAGGAGATGAGTGTCACCACCCAAGCCACCGCCGACATCCCTAATGGCGATTTCGAACAATGGTACAAGACATCAAATGGTATGTGGAATCCTTGGGACGAGAATGGTCAGCGTTATTGGGATACCGGTAACTCAGGCTCGATGACTCTCGGTATAAACCTGACCACTCCCTCCGACCATACCCCCACCGGCAGCGGCAAGGCTGCCATGTGCAAGTCGCAGAAGGTTGCCCTTATGGGAATCGGAAAACTCGGAGCCGGCTCTATATTTACCGGCGAGTATCTCCGCACTGAAGGCACCAATGGTGTGCTCGGATTCGGCCGGCCATGGACTCTGAGACCTACCAAACTAAAAGGTTTCTACCAATATTCTGCGAAGGCTATCGACCAGCTCGGCGATGCAGATTATAAATATCTGAAGGGAAGACCCGACTCTTGCCATATATATGTGGCGCTTACCGACTGGACTGCCCCCTACGAAATCCACACCAAACCATCCGAACGCGTACTGTTCGATAAGAACGCATCCTATGTGATAGGCTATGGAGAACTGACATACAGCGGAGAGATGAACGCCTACGAACCGTTCGAAATAAAAATCACATATAAAGACACCTCAAAGGTCCCCTCTTATATGGTGATAACATGTGCCGCCTCTAAATATGGCGACTATTTCACCGGAGGCGACGGCTCAACGCTCTATGTAGATCAGTTCTCATTCGGCTGGGACCTCCCATAACGCGACGCGAAGCCACCGGGAGGGAGGAGCCTCCGGTGACGACAATAGTGGAAAGCGCGACGCGAAGCCACCGGGAGGGAGGAGCCTCCGGCGACGACAATAATGCCAAACTCCTAAGAGTGTGTATCTTAAATTATGATACACACTCATAATAATTTTTTAATTAGAATAAGAATGAAGAAATTTATATTATCAGCATTAATATTGCTAATTTCAGCTCCCTGTTATGCAGGCGGAGACCCGCACCGCTCAGCAGCGCGTAAGGGTGTAGACACATCAACCGACGTGGTGGCTCTCGCTCTCCCCACCGCCGCCCTCATAGGTACTCTCTGCATGAAAGACTGGAAAGGCCTTCTGCAAGGCGTGGAGACCGCTGCCGTGACAGCCGGTGTGACCTACCTGCTGAAGTATACGATCAAGGAACCGCGCCCCGACGGCTCCAATCTCCATTCATTCCCCTCCGGCCACTCCGCCGTATCGTTCGCCACTGCGACATACCTCCAACGCCGCTACGGCTGGAAATTCGGTGTGCCGGCCTACATCCTGTCATGCTACGTGGGGTGGGGGAGATGCTTCGCGCAGCAGCATTATTGGTATGATGTAGTGATAGGAGGAGCAATAGGTGCGGGTAGCGCCCTGATATTCACGCGCCCCTGGGCCAAAAAGCACAACCTCCAGATCTCCCCGGTGTCCAATGGCTCCTCAATAGGTTTGTACGCCTCCTTCGAGTTCTGAACCCAAATTTTTCATAAGCTCCCTGCGACGTTATGATTAAGCAATACCTCAATAAAAGAGCGAAAGCATTCGGTTATGCCTTCAAGGGCATATACAGCATGTTCAAGACGGAGGCCCACGTCAAGATTCACCTCGTGGCCACAATCTGTGTGATAACTTGTGGCATAATATTCCGAATAGAGAGATGGGAGTGGTGTGCGGTGCTCCTATGTATAGGGGGAGTATTAATGGCGGAGGCCTTCAACACGGCATTAGAGAAGCTCGCCGACTCAATAACTAAAGAGCGTCACCCCCTGATAGGGGCAGCCAAAGACATAGCAGCAGGAGCAGTACTCTTATTGGTAATAGCATCAATAGCAACCGGCCTGATAGTTTTCCTCCCCCACATGCTAAACTAACCACACTCCCTTATTCGCCTCTTCCTCGCTTCCATTTCTCCCCGCACAGATAAAAAAAGCGCCACCTGAGCAATTAAAAGACACCCCTTGAAGGCAAAAATAAGCCGTCAAGGGGTGTCTTATCATTATTAGCCATGTCGTCAAAGGGTTTTCCGTTTGCCGTGGCTGTGCCACGGCCACATATTTCCCAACCCCCCAATAAGAAACCAAAACGCCACACTTTCTTAAATTAACAAAACGAAAGATATTTTAACATATTTTGATTTCGCTGAGTATCAACAAGATGTTAGAATATTAGT
>CAJTYC010000029.1 GCA_910584185.1 uncultured Muribaculaceae bacterium | reverse complement strand
GCGCTCCGACAAGTCGTGACACACTGTGCTTCTCCATATATTCCGACATGTCGATTCGGGTCATCATATCCTCATCATCAAAGAGGTATTCGGCAAGTGCCTTGGCAAGCTCAGTCTTACCGACACCCGTAGTACCCAAGAAAATAAACGAACCGATAGGACGGCGAGGGTCGTTAAGCCCGGCGCGTGAACGACGCACAGCGTCCGACACGGCACGAATGGCATCTTCCTGACCCACCACACGCTTGTGCAGTTCCTCTTCCAAATGCAGAAGCTTCTCCTTCTCGCTCTGGGCCATCTTCTTGACGGGGATTCCTGTCCAGCGGCTCACCACTTCGGCTATATCCTCTGCGTCCACCTCTTCCTTAATCATGGCTCCCTCACCCTGAAGTTCTTTCAGCTTCGTCTGGATTGCCTTGTTCTCCTCCTCTTTCTGCTTGATCTTTGAGTATCTGATTTCAGCCACCTTGGCATAGTCTCCCTCACGTTCGGCACGCTCGGCCTCATAGTTGAGTTGCTCTATGTCAATCTTATTCTGCTGTATCTTGTTAATCTCGTTTTTCTCAGCCTGCCACTTGGCGCGGAGCGATTTCTCCGTGTCGCGCAAGTTGGCGAGGTCTTCATCTATTTCCTTCAGCTTGTAAGTGTCGTTCTCCCGCTTGATAGCTTCTCTCTCAATCTCGAGCTGCTTGATTTTACGGCTTGCCTCATCGAGTGCCTGAGGCTGTGAGTCCATCTCCAAACGCAATTTGGAGGCTGCCTCATCTATAAGGTCGATAGCCTTATCGGGCAGGAAACGGTCGGTGATATATCTTACAGAGAGCTGCACGGCAGCGATAATGGCCTCGTCCATGATACGCACCTTATGGTGGTTCTCATAACGCTCTTTCAAGCCTCTAAGTATCGATATTGCCGACATCTCATCAGGCTCGTCCACCATCACTTTCTGGAAGCGGCGTTCCAGAGCCTTATCTTTCTCGAAATATTTCTGATACTCATCGAGTGTCGTAGCGCCAATCGACCTCAACTCACCGCGTGCAAGCGCAGGCTTGAGTATGTTGGCAGCATCCATGGCACCTTCACCCTTGCCGGCTCCAACCAGTGTGTGAATCTCATCGATAAAGAGGATTATCTCGCCGTCGCTCTTTGTCACTTCGTTGACGATAGCCTTGAGTCGCTCCTCAAATTCACCTTTATATTTGGCCCCGGCCACGAGCGCACCCATATCAAGAGAATATATCTGCTTCGACTTCAGGTTTTCAGGCACATCGCCTCTCACCACTCGCATGGCAAGTCCCTCGGCTATTGCAGTCTTACCTGTGCCGGGTTCGCCCACAAGCATCGGGTTGTTCTTGGTGCGTCGCGACAGTATCTGAAGCACACGTCTGATCTCTTCATCGCGCCCAATCACCGGGTCGAGCTTGCCGTTGCGTGCGCGGTCGTTCAGGTTGATGGCATACTTGCTAAGTGCCTGATAGCTCTCCTCAGCGCTCTGGTCTTTTACTGTGTTACCCTTGCGGAGTTCCTGGATTGCGGCCTTAAGCCCTTTCTCATCAACACCGTTGTCTTTAAGTATCTGTGATGCCTTGCTGCGTGCCTGGAATATTCCCATAAGCATCGACTCCACCGATACATATTCATCGCCCATCGATTTGGAAAAATCTATGGCTTTCTGAAGTGCTTCGTTAGATTCGCGGCTCAGAAATACATCTCCACCGCTTACTTTTGGCAATGTGGAAATTGTCTGGTCCACTCCCATCTTCACTCCATTGAGATTCGCTCCCAACTTCTGGAAGATGAAGTTCATTATGGTCTCGCTCTCGGAGATGATGGCCTTGAGCAAGTGCACAGGCTCTATCTGCTGCTGTCCACTTTGCTTCGTGTAGTCAATGGCTTTTTGAACCACCTCCTGCGACTTGATTGTGAAATTGTTGAAATTCATAGTATATGTGGATTATCTGTGTTTTTAAAATATATTCATTACACTGATTGCATAAATCGAGCCAATTTTCGACTCCCTCCTTTTATAGGTTTTCTTCATGCAATCATGTCTATGCAATGCAATACTTTCAATGTTATAACAATCATGTCGCTTTATGGTTGAAAAAAACCGCGACTTTGTTAATAAAGTCGCGGTTTGTCACTTTTGGCAATTTTATTACGTCAAGCAGTCTTGCTTGTATCAGATGTTTTCGCTCATCATCGGATTCTCCTCAACCGGGGTTGTGCCGTGACCCTCTTTGATAAAGAGCACACATACTGCACCAATGAGCAGAAGCACACCTGCCAGCACAAGCATTACACCTTCGGGAGCAAGCTCACCCGGCTGTGTGAAGAAGCTGAGTATTGCACCGCCGCATACGGCCGCCACAATCTGAGGCAGACAGATAGTACCGTTGAAGAGTCCGAGATATGTGCCCATGTGACCTCCCGTGAGAGAGTTGGTGAGGATGGTGAAGGGGAGTGCAAGCATCGCTGCCCATGCGCATCCTATCATCGCGTAGGAGATGAAGAGCATGTATTGGTTAGTGAAGAATGAAGTGGAGATAAATCCGATACCACCAATCACGAGGCTCACGATATAAGCGGCCTTGCGGTTCTTGATGAATGGTATGACTGCGGCCCATATCACCGAGCCGATGGCCTGAACGGCAAAGAGCACACCTACCCAGTCACCGGCTGCCTGATACTGCTGCGAGGCAGTGTCGAGCACTACGCGCGAACCGTCTACCAATACCGGTGTGTCGAATGCTCCGGCGGCAATCGTGCCGTTGGTATATGTCCACATATACATGAATGCTGCCCAGCAGAAGAACTGAACCAAACCTACTGTCCAGAATGCTTTGGGAGCCTTTATAAGCAGGGTGATGATATTGGCTTTCTCTTTCTTGCCATTTTTGGTCTCCTCAGGTACTCCATGATATTCATTGTAAAGTTCAGGGGGATATTCCTTTACCTTTACGGTAGTGTATATCACGCAGAGTATAAGTATGATGGCACCGCCATAGAATGACCATATCACTGAGTCGGGCACTACTCCCTTAGGGGCGACTGAGGTGATGCCGATTGCTGTAAGTATGATAGGGAAGAGGTAGCCCACCAACGAACCAGCGTTGCAAAGGAAGCTCTGTATCGAGTAGGCGAGACCTTTCTGTTTTTCATTAACGGTATCTCCGACCATCATCTTGAATGGCTGCATGGCCACATTGATCGACGTGTCGAGAAACATCAATGATATGAGTCCAAATATCATGGCTGCCGACACGGTCATGTGGAAACTGCCGGCATTTGGCAGCAGGCACATCACTATCACGGCAACAAGCGCACCGGCAAACAGATAGGGTATGCGTCGGCCAAACCTGTTCCAAGTCCTGTCGCTCATTACACCGATAATAGGCTGCACGATGATGCCCATGAGCGGCGGAAGTATCCAGAAGTAGGAGAGGTTGTGGGGGTCTGCACCCAATGTCGCGAATATTCGCGAGATGTTTGCGCTCTGGAGGGCGTATGCTATCTGAACGCCGAAAAATCCAAAGCTTAAGTTCCATAATTTCCAGAAACTTAAATTAGGGGGAGTTTTCATGTCTGTACTGTTATTTTAATTATTTTTTATTCTTCCTTTATTTGCGAATATAACCATTCGATTTCTGCCGGCCATTGTGTCGGGTCGGGTGTCTCGAGTATTATCGGCATATTGTCGAACCTCGGGTCATTAACGAGCCTGATGAAAAATTCTTCGCCAAGCGAGCCTTTACCTATCAGTTCATGGCGGTCTATGCGCGAGCCTAACGTGCGCTTGTTGTCGTTCAAGTGCAACGCTCGGAGATAGTGAGCACCGATAGTTTCGTCAAATTCGCGCCATGTCTGAGCATACCCCTCTTCCGAGGCAAGGTCGTAGCCTGCCGAGTGGGAGTGACAGGTGTCTATGCAGACTCCTATGCGGCTCTTGTCTTCCACTTTGTCGATGATATGGGCGAGCTGTTCGAACCTGTAGCCGAGGTTACTCCCTTGTCCGGCTGTCGATTCAAGCACCGCGGTCACTCCACTTGTCTGGTCAAGGGTGAGGTTTATGCTTTCGGCTATCAGGTCAAGACAAGCATCCACGTCCATAAGATTAAGGTGGCTGCCCGGATGAAAGTTCAGGAGTGTCAGCCCCAATTGCTCGCAGCGGCGCATCTCGTCGAGAAAGGAGTCTCTCGATTTCTGAAGCTTTTCTGCATCGGGGCTTCCGAGGTTTATCAGAAAATTATCGTGTGGGAGTATAACAGATGCGTCATATCCTTTCGCCTCACAATTGCGCTTGAATTCATCAGCTTTTTCCTCAGTAATGGCTTTCGATTTCCATCGCGAACTCATCCCGGTGAATAGTGCGAAAGCTTTCGCTCCTATCGACGCGGCCTCAAGTGGGGTGTTTTGTATACCTCCGCTTGCACTTACATGTGCTCCTATATATTTAGGCATATTAGATTTTGGCTATTGAATATTGGGTTTTAGATTGTTTGGATAAGGTGTTTTTCCACCTCAACCGATGTAGGTAGGAGAGTGCCGTGTGTGAATTTTTGCGTTCTTCTCACAGCGTTATTTGTTTGCAACCTCAAAATTACTAATTTTTTTGCAATTTATCCCCCTATGTCGAAAAAATTCGTTAATAATATATTAATTTTGTAGCCGATGGAATTATCTAAGACAAAAATGAATATCTATGCCACGCTCGGATCTGCAAAAATGCGGCGCAAGCATGGCTTGTTTGTTGCTGAGGGTCGCAAGAGTGTCTCTGACCTCATGAGGAGTTTCTCTCCGGTGGCTTTGATAATCGAGAAGGGTTCTTCTTGTGAGTGCGATTGGTCACATATCGCAGCCGGCGGAGTGCCTGATGTATGTGTGGCCACTCCGGAGCAGATGAACAAGATATCAAATCTCTCAACCCATCCCGATGTAATAGGTGTTTTCAAGTTGCCCGATTCTCCTGCTGTCGATGATTTCAAATTGCCTAATGCTCTTTACATGATGCTCGATGGTGTGCAGGACCCGGGCAATCTCGGCACGATAATCCGCACATGCCACTGGTTCGGAATTTCCGCGATTTTCGCGTCGCACGATACTGTGGATGTTTTCAATCCGAAAACGCTGCAAGCCACCATGGGCTCTGCGGGTAGGGTGAAGGTGACTTACTGCAATCTCTGTGATGTGATAGATGCCAATCCATCTATGCCGGTATATGGAACTCTGCTCGAAGGTACGGATATTTTCAACACTGAGTTGGATAATTCAGGCTTCATTGTGATGGGAAATGAGGGCAAGGGCTTGTCACCGGCCATGAGAGAGAGGATTTCCAAACCTCTGTTTATCCCACCGGCCACTGCTGACCATCCCGAATCGCTCAATGTGTCGATTGCAGCTGCAATAGTGTTGTCGCAGTTTGTAAAGTGATGCTATAAGGAGAAGAGGTGAAAATTTCGTGATTCATCTTCGTCTGCCTCCATTCACCGAAGGCAGAAATGCGTCAGCATAATGCTTCAGCTCATAGTTGTCGCGGTCGCCGGTAAGTGTCACGATGTCAAATCTGTATTGGTAGCGAAATTGCTGCTGACGCAGATATATGTCGGCACCGCGTATCATCTTGTTGCGTTTACGATAGTCCACAGCATCCACCGGGTCTTGACCTCCCGCCATGCGCGATTTGACCTCCACAAATATCAGCGTGCGGTCTTTTTCAAGTATCAAGTCTATCTCCAAGTGATTCCCGATCTTGTAGTTGCGCTCTCGTATTATGTAACCCTCTTTCATGAAGTGCTCGGCCGCTATCTGTTCGGCTTCAGCTCCCCATTCCCTATTGCGTTGCCCTAACGCCTTGCGTTGCTCTTTATCTAACATTGCGACACTGTTTTAGATACGGACTCTATAATTAATAAAAGAGGTGGAGGCATTTCGCTTCCACCTCTTTTGAATAATTCTATGCCTGTTTATTTCAAAATGCTTTGAAGCTCATATCCAGGCCCTTCACGCTGTGGGTCAATGCGCCCACAGAGATGAAATCCACTCCGGCTTCTCCATAGCTGCGCAGGTTCTCGAGTGTGATGCCGCCCGATGATTCGGTTTCATATTTGCCGCCTACCATCTTCACAGCCTCTTTGGTGAGTTCGGGGGTGAAGTTGTCAAACATAATGCGGTGTACTCCGCCATGCTCCATCACCTGCTTGATATCATCAAGACTCCTCACCTCAACCTCTATCTTGAGGTCTTTGCCATTCTGCTTGCAGTAGTCGTTGGCACGATCAATCGCCTTCTCTATGCCACCGGCAAAGTCTATATGGTTGTCTTTGATGAGTATCATGTCGAACAGACCGATGCGGTGGTTTGTGCCTCCGCCTATCTTAACGGCCTCTTTTTCGAGAAGTCGCATGCCGGGTGTGGTCTTGCGGGTGTCGAGCACTTTTGTCTTCAGGCCCTCGAGCTCATCCTGGTAACGGCGTGTCATCGTGGCTACTCCACTCATGCGCTGCATGATGTTGAGCATGGTGCGCTCCGCGATCAGCAACGAGCGTATCGGTCCTTCGGCCGTAAACACGATGTCACCTTTTTTCACTTTGGCTCCATCCTCAATCATGACATTCATCTTGATCGACGGGTCGAGCTTGTCAAACACCTTGCGTGCCATAGCCACACCGGCCACTATGCCATCTTCTTTTATGATAAGGCGGCTGCGCCCCATGGCATCTGCCGGTATGGTGGAGAGGGTAGTGTGGTCACCATCTCCTATATCTTCGGCAAACGCAAGCTCCAATAAATCGTCTATGAGTTGATCTGTTGTCTTCATTGTTTCTTCTCAATTATTTTATACCGTCACGTTCGAGGAGTGCATCTACTGTCGGCTTCTTCCCTCTGAACTCCACATAGAGTTCCATCGGATCTTTGGTGTCGCCGCTCTGAAGCATCTTCAAGAATTTATCTGCCGTCTTACGGTCGAATATACCATTTTCCTTGAATGCGGCGAATGCATCGGCGTCAAGCTCCTCAGCCCATTTGTAGCCGTAATATCCGGCTGCATAGCCGCCTGAGAAGATGTGTCCGAATGAGGGCGATGTCACACAACCCTCCACTGCGGGGAACACGCGGACAGGGTCTTGTGCCTTCTCTTCAAACACCTCTATGTCGGCCGATGCGCGGAGTGGCTCCTCTATGGTGTGATATGCCATGTCGAGATAACCGAAGCCAAGCTGGCGCATGGTGGAGTATGCCGCTCCATATTGTGCTGCCTTGACAAAGCGGTCGAGCAAGTCTGCCGGTATCTTCTTGCCGGTCTTGTGGTGGCGTGCAAAGCCGTCAAGATATTCCTTGCGGGTGAGGTAGTTCTCGTTAAATTGTGAGAAGAGCTCCACAAAGTCGTGGTCTACGTTGGTGCCGCTGAGGCTCTCATATTTCGCCTCGGCTGAAAGTCCATGCAGGGCGTGGCCGAACTCGTGCAGGAATGTCTCCACTTCATCGGCTGTTAGAAGCACAGGCTCGTTGCCTACGGGCTTGGAGAAATTGCACACTATTGAGATGAGCGGAAGCTCGCGGTTGCCGGCGTCATCTTTCGACTCCGCGCGAAATTCTGTCATCCATGCGCCCGGTGATTTGCCTGCCCTGTAGAAGAAGTCTGCATAAAGAAGTCCCAAAAGTGACCCGTCTTTGCGATATACCTCATAAACCCTTACGTCCGGGTGATATGGCTCTGCTTTCTTGGTCTCCTTGAATTTGTAGCCGTAGAGCTTGGTGGCGAGGCCAAACACCCCGTCGATTGTCTTGTTCAGCTCAAAATATGGTCTCAGGTCTTCATCGTTGAATGCGTATCGTTCGTTTTTCAGCTTGTCTGACCAGTATGAGTAATCCCAAGGCTGCAATGTGAATGTCTCCCCTTCGCTCTTACGTGCGAAATCTTCTATCTCTTTCACCTCTTTGCGCATCGGCTCGGTGTATGCCTTGCGAAGGTCTTCGAGGAAGTTCATCACAGTCTCCGGGGTGCCGGCCATGGTCTGCTCGAGAGAGTATTCTGCATAATTCTTTCTACCCATAAGCTGGGCTATCTCCAAGCGGATGTTGGCGATGTCTTTGAGAATCTGCATATTGCTGAACTCTCCTTCTGTGTTTTTGCTGCCGTTCAGCTTATAGAGCTTCTCGCGCAAGTCGCGGCGTTGGCTGTATTGCATGAACGGGCTGTAGCTCGGATAGAATATGGTCACAAGGTAAAGGCCCCCATCATCGGCCTTGCCCTCTTCGGCAAGCGCTTCGGCTGCTGCCGCACGATAGGCTCCCTTTATTGTCTCGGGTATTCCGGCAAGGTCTGACTCTTTGAGCCACATGCGGCGGCTCGGGTCTTTCATGCCGTTGGTCACGTTTTGCGAAAATTTTACGTTGAGGTCTGAAAGCTCCGCGCTGAGCTTACGAAATTTCTCCCTATCTTCTCCTTTGAGGTTCGCTCCCGAATGGACGAACGATTTATAGGTCTTTTCTATGAGTCGGCGGTCTTCGTCGGTGAGCGATGTGTCTTCGTTGCGGTGCTCATACACTTGGTTTATCCTGTCCCAAAGTTGCTCGTTGAGCATCATATTGGTCGAATGCTCCGAAAGTGCCGGTGTCACCTTGGCCAAGGTGTTCATCAGCAATGTGTCGCCCACGGCATTCTCCAAGTTGCTAAGCGCCAAGATTGAACGGTTAAGCACTTTGCCGCTGCGGTCTAATGCCACAATCGTATTCTCGAATGTCGGTACGCTGCGTTGTTTGCAGATGGCATCTATCTCCTCGTTCTGAAGTCGTATGCCTTCCATCACTCCCTCTTCATAATCTGCCGGAGTAATCTTGCTGAACGGAAGTGTGCCGTAAGCAGTGTTCGACCCGCTTATCAGCGGATTGGTCGATGCCGCTTCAACTCCCGTCGCTATCGTCATTAGTGAAATCACTGTCAACGTGTTCATCAATCTTCTCTTCATGTGTTGAACGGTTATTGTGTTTTAGTTTATGGTATCCCTTATTTTACATTCTGAAAATATGGCGAATCAGAAGGTTACACCTATCATCAACTTCGCAAACAGTATGTAGTTTGTGTCAAATTTTACCGCTTCCTTATTCTTGTCATTCAGATGCTGGCATGCCAACGACAATATCACATAGCTGCTTGCCTTCGATGTCTTTTGCAGGTTTATGCCGAGGCCGAGCGCTCCGTATAGGTCGCTCATGGTTTTGCTGTCGCCATATGTGTTGAATGAGTAGCCGGCTTGCAGGTTGAGGAAGCAGAGGGAGGGCTTGCTCCTGAAGCTGGAGCGGAACACTGCATAGACCGGTATCATGTTGTTGCCCGAATGAATTGACCTGTGTAATCCGGCCCCGAATCCGACTATCTTTATAAATGAGTTCTTGAAACCGATAAGCACATCTGCATCAAAGGTAGAAAGGTCGTGCGAGGTCATGTCGAGCGATGAACCCGCTTCTGCACCCCAGGTGAAATGCGAGAATGCGAGGCTCAGTGTGCTTCGCGGCACAAGGCTCTCCCTCTCAAACCCGTTGTCGCTTATTGAATCGGTTGTCTGTATTGCCGCTGTTTCACGAGCCGCCTGCGCCCTGCTTGTAAAAAGCAAAGCGCCTGCGGCAAAGAAAATCGTAAGTAGTAAATTCTTTACCATAGGCGCAATGTAGTTGGATTTATCTTGGTGGTTAAGTGTGTATTGCCGCGCAGCATGAATTAAACTCATCCCGCTAAGGGCATTTTATTCGCCAAGATAGCTCTTAAGCAGTTTGCTCTTCTGTCCTTTAAGACGTCGTATGGCCTTCTCCTTAATCTGGCGCACACGCTCGCGTGTGAGGTCAAATTTCGCTCCGATTTCCTCGAGGGTCATCTCCTGGCATCCTATGCCGAAAAACATCTTCAGGATATCTCGCTCACGGTCGTAAAGCTGCTGCAACGCGCGGTCCACCTCCTTGGAGAGTGACTCCTGGTTCAAGCTGGCGTCGGCCATAGGGCTGTCGTCGTTGTTGAGCACATCGAGCAGCGAGTTGTCTTCACCCTCCACAAACGGTGCATCTACCGAAATGTGACGGCCGGAGACCTGGATTGTGTCTGAAACTTTGTCGACCGGCATGTCGAGTCGCTCGGCGAGCTCCTCTGTGCTCGGACGTCGCTCGTTCTCCTGCTCGAAGCGCGACATCTCTTTGGTTATCTTGTTGAGCGAACCTACCTGGTTCAAAGGCAAGCGAACGATTCTTGACTGTTCGGCAAGTGCCTGCAATATTGATTGCCTTATCCACCACACAGCATATGAGATAAACTTGAATCCTCGTGTCTCATCAAATTTCTGCGCGGCTCTTATAAGTCCAAGGTTACCCTCGTTTATCAAGTCGGGAAGACTGAGGCCTTGGTTCTGATACTGTTTTGCCACAGACACCACAAAGCGCAAATTGGCTTTAGTGAGTTTCTCGAGCGCTGCATGGTCTCCTTTTTTAATTCGCTGGGCCAATTCCACCTCCTCAGTGACGCTGATGAGCTCCTCGCGACCTATTTCCTGCAGATACTTGTCGAGTGACGCGCTTTCGCGGTTCGTGATTGATTTTGTTATTTTAAGCTGTCTCATCTCCTTGTGTTTTTTGTTGCAGCATGTACCCGACATGCCGACGTTACAATATCAACCACAGAAAACATCTTATGTCGTTGACAACATAAGCTGCCCGAAATCAGTAATTTAGGGCAATGCTTTCTAAATGATTCGTTTGTGTGCATTAATTGCTCATTTTATATAACAACATTTCAGGCGTTTTATTTTATATTTTTCGGTTTTTTTGCATTGCATACGGCTTGCTTGTATATTTTTTGCATTGCAGACTGCATGCTTGTATATTTTTTGCATTGAGCAATATTTCTGTCGGCAAAAAAACGGGAGATGCCCCATATGGCATCCCCCGTTTGCAGCTCGAGGTTATATCTTTGTTTCCCGGTTCTCGTAAGCGATGTCTCATGAAATTGGTATGGTTTTATACTTTTCGCGTGTACATTGCCCTGATAGCATTGAGCACCGCAAGTATCATCACGCCGACATCTGCAAATATCGCAAGCCACATGTTGACTATGCCGAATATGCTCAACACAAGGCAGAGCCCTTTTATGCCTATGGCCATGATGATGTTTTCCCATACGATCTTTAAGCATTTGCGCGATATCCGTATTGCCTTGCCGATTTTCAGCGGGTCGTCGTCCATCAGCACCACGTCGGCGGCCTCTATCGCGGCATCGCTTCCTATGCCCCCCATCGCTATGCCTATGTCGGCTCTCGACAGCACAGGCGCATCATTGATGCCATCACCCACAAAGGCCACTTCTTCTCCTTCTTTAGTCTCCTTGATGATTTTTTCGAGCCGAGTCACTTTGTCTACGGGCAGCAATTGACTGTATACTTTGTCTATGCCCAGTTGCGCACCCACGTTGTCGGCAACTCTCTTTATGTCGCCGGTCAGCATGATTGTCTTGTTGACTCCTGATTTATGCAGGTCTTCGATAGCTTGGGCTGATGTCGGTTTCACCACGTCGCCAAGTACAATATGGCCCGCATATTTGCCGTCGATTGCCACGTGTACCACTGTGCCCACCGATTTACAGTGAGGTGCTTCAACGCCTGCTTCTTCCATCAGTTTGCTGTTGCCTACGGCCACTCGCTTACCGTCGATTGTGGCGGTAATGCCTTTGCCGCTTATCTCTTTCACATCGCTTACCTGCTGCATGTCGACCGGCTTACCATATGCCTTTTCTATCGATTGGGCTATCGGATGCGAGGACCCGGCTTCGACCATGGCAGCATATGCCAGAAGTTCGTCTTTCACTTTGTCGTCAAGTGCCGAATCATCTGAATTGTGATACCCTATGGCCTCAAATACTCCTTCGGTAAGTGTGCCTGTCTTGTCAAACACCACGGTCTTCACTTTGGAGAGGTTTTCAAGTATGTTGGCACCTTTCACAAGTATACCCTCATGGCTTGCGCCTCCTATGCCGGCAAAGAATGACAGCGGTATGCTGACAACCAGTGCGCAGGGGCAGCTCACCACTAAGAATACAAGTGCGCGATACACCCATGTCTCGAATGTGGCGAAGGTAAATGGTGCTCCGTTGAAGAGTACCATGAATAGGGGAGGGAGCAATGCCAATGCCAGCGCGGAGTAGCATATGGCCGGTGTGTAGACCCGTGCAAATTTGGTGATGAAGTTTTCTGACTTCGATTTGCGCGAGGCTGAGTCTTCCACCAGTTCCAGTATCTTCGACACGGTTGACTCGCCAAACTCTTTGGTGGTGCGTATTTTCAGTATGCCGGTAAGGTTGATGCTCCCGCTTATCACCTCATCTCCGGCCTTGACTTCGCGCGGCAATGACTCGCCGGTGAGGGCGGCCGTGTTGAGCGAGGATTCTCCATCTTCTATTTTCCCGTCTATTGGCACTCTCTCACCGGGAAGCACCACGATTGTCTCGCCTACTTCCACGTCGTCGGGGTCAACTTTCTCCAGTTTGCCTTCGTGCTCTATGTTGGCGTAGTCGGGGCGGATGTCCATCAGTTCGGAGATGTTGCGGCGGCTCTTGCCCACGGCGTAGCCTTGAAAGAATTCTCCAATCTGGTAGAGAAACATCACAGCGATTGCCTCCAAGTAGTCTCCCGATTTGTCGTAAATAGCGAGTGCGAATGCACCGACAGTGGCCACTGCCATGAGAAAGTTCTCATCAAACTCGCGACCCCTGATTATGCCGAGCGCTGCCTTGCGCAATATGTCATAGCCTATTATAAGGTAAGCCACGATATACAGCGACAGGCTCAGCCAACCGTGTGGCTGAAAGATTATCAGCATCAGCGTCATCACCGCCGTGACGATGATGCGTGTCAGCATTATCTGTTGTTTCCTGTTCATAGCGCGGCAGTTAAGTAATGCACGCTTCTTCCACCTCGTTGCGCAGTTGGCGCAATCAATCTCAATCTTAAATGTCTTTTTCATCTGTACTGTGATTTTGGTTTTACGATGCAAAGTTAGTGCAAACTTTTTGCAACCGGTTTGCAAAGTTATAGGTCGCGCACATATACTTTGTGCGCGACCTATAATGCCCCTGCAAAGGAGTTGTAACTTTTGCAGGGGCATATATGCAGGTGCGGCTCATCACCGCTATATTTCAGCTGTGCTAATCATTAATCGGCATTGTGAGTTTCGGGGGCCTGGTCTATCAGGTCGAGGAACTGGTCGAGCTTCGGGGTGATGATGATTTCGGTGCGGCGGTTGCGCTGCTTGCCGACCTCGGTGTCGTTGGTGGCAATCGGGTTGTACTCGCCGCGGCCTCCGGCGGTCATGCGCTGCGGGTTGATGCCGAACTCATGTTGCAGGCAACGTACCACGCTTGTGGCGCGAAGTGCCGACAGGTCCCAGTTGTCCTGAATGTTGGTGCGTGAGATTGGCACATTGTCGGTGTTGCCCTCCACGAGCACATCATAATCTTTGTAATCTTTGATTATCTTCGCGATTTTGCTGAGCGTCTCCATGGCACGCGGGCTTATCTCGTAGCTGCCTGTCTTAAAAAGCATGTTGTCGGCAAGCGAGATGTAAACCACACCTTTGAGCACTTTCACATCTACATCCTTGAGCTCGTCTGTATCGAGCGAACGTGTCAGCTTGTTGGTCAAGGCCATGCTGAGTGAGTCTGACTTTGACTTCGCTGCCACAAGCTCCTTGATATATTTGTTCGACGCGTTGATTTCGTCTACGAGTTTGGAGATGTTCACATTGCCTTGCATGTTGGCGTTGAGGCTCTGGTCGAGTGTCGACTTCAGCGACGCCATGCCCTGACGAAGCTCCTCGTTCTGTTTTTTCGATGTTTCGAGCTGTGCCTGCAGGCTTCTTGTGTCTGCATTACAGTTTATCAGGCTCTCCTTGGTGGTGGAGTATTCATCTTGAAGCTGTGCATACTTCTTGTTGGTGACGCAGCTCCCCAATGTCAAGCTCAGGGTGGCTGCTGCAATTACTAAAATCTTTGTTTTCATAACCATTATGTTTCTATTGTGTATATATTTCGAGTATATATGTTAGAAACGTATCCTCATGGCATTTTGTTTTGCGGCAAGAGAGTCCATCTCATAAAAAAAAGAGGCCATAAGGCCTCTGTATCAAAAACAATAATCAATAACAATCTGGAACTCGTTTGTGTTTCCCATATTATTTATGCGTGTCTTTTATGCATTGCACACTTACGCTTAGTTGAAGTTTTGTGCGCAATCGCCAAATCAGTATGCGTAATCCCGGAGCTGCTCGCGGAGTTTCTTGCGTGCGAAGAAGATACGGCTCTTGATGGTGCCGAGCGGAAGATTCAGCTTCTCTGCGATTTCGTTGTATTTGTAACCGGCAACAAACATGTTGAACGGTATGCGATACTCGTCAGAAAATGAGTTCAACGCTACTGTGATTTCTTTTACGGCCACGGTGCCTTCGGGTGTGTCAAGTCCTGATTCCTGGCACACGTTGAGGTGATAGAGGTCCTCGGTGTGGTCTATGACTGTGGATTGCCTTACATTCTGACGGTAGTTGTTGATGAAGATGTTGCGCATTATCGTGAATATCCATCCTTTGAAATTCACGTTGTCCACATACTTGTCTTCATTGGCAAGCGCCTTGAGCGTCGTGTCCTGTAGCAGGTCGTGCGCCTGGTCGTGGTCTGTCGTCAACTGGAATGCAAAGTTGAGAAGATTGCTCTGGAGTCCCAAAATCCTTTGTTCAAATGTCTTCGATGTTTTCATGTCGAGGTTTTTTGTTATTGTTATTGTTTTGATACTTATTTAACATTGATGTGCCTTAAAAAGTTCCGCAAGTTTCATAAAAATTTTTCTTTTTTGACGAAAAAATTGTAAATTTGCAGAAAATTAGATATTTAGTAACGCGAAAAAAGTTACTCAGCAAAGTAGAAATAATGAGGTTTGATGAATTATTGACCAATGATGACGTGCTCGATGGCCTGTGGGACATGCATTTCGACGACTGCACGCCGATTCAGGAAAAGACTATACCGATAGTGATGGAAGGGCATGACCTGCTCGCGTGCGCTCAGACGGGCACCGGCAAGACTGCCGCCTATCTTCTCCCGGTGATTAATATGCTTGCCGACGGTGGCTATCCCGAAGATGCGGTGAATTGCGTCGTTATGTCGCCCACGCGCGAACTCGCCCAGCAGATCGACCGTCAGCTGCAGGGTTTCGCTTATTTTATGCCGGTGAGCGGTATCGCAATATATGGCGGCACGGACGGTTATGCCTATGAGCAACAGCGCAAGAGCCTTAAGATGGGTGCCGATATAGTTATCGCCACCCCAGGTCGCCTCTTGGCGCATCTGAGCATGGGATATGTGGACCTTTCCAAGGTCTCTTTCTTTATTCTCGATGAGGCCGACCGTATGCTCGACATGGGCTTCTACGATGACATCATGCAGATTTATTCTCATCTTCCCAAGTCTGCACAGGTACTGATGTTCTCTGCCACGATGCCTCCCAAGATTCAGCAGATGGCCAAGAAAATTCTGCGCGACCCTAAGGAGATTAAACTCGCTGTCTCGAAGCCGGCTGAAAAGATCAAGCAGTCTTGTTATATATGCTACGAACCGCAGAAGATGCCCATAGTGAAGCATCTCTTTAAGGAGAATCCACCCACGCGTGTCATCATTTTCTCGTCGTCGAAGCTCAAGGTGAAGAATCTTGCCAGAGAACTCCGCAAGTCTAACCTGAAAATAGGGGAGATGCACTCTGACCTCGACCAGCAGAAGCGCGATGAGGTGATTCTCGATTTCAAGGCGGGTAAGATTAATGTTGTGGTGGCCACCGACATCATTTCGCGCGGCATAGACATTGATGACATAGAGATGGTCATCAATTATGATGTGCCTCGTGACCCTGAAGATTATGTGCACCGCATAGGCCGAACTGCACGTGCCGACCGCGACGGGCGTGCCGTGACTCTCGTGAGCAACGATGATTTCAGACGCCTCGCGCGCATTGAGCACCTGCTCGAAAAGGAGGTGCCTCGCGCTGAAGTGCCTGCCGAACTGGGCGAAACTCCTGTGTTCTCGGCAAATCCGTCTGGCCGTGGCCGACAAGGCTCGCGCAATTCAGGTGGCGCATCTCACGGTAGAAGAGACAATAATAGAAGAGACAATAATAAAAGGTGCAATAACAAAACGGATAATAATGCTTGTAATGGCCCAAGACGCAACAATCATCGTCGTCGCAAACCGCAAGCCAAGCCTCAAACCAAGGAGCAGTTCTGATCGAACTTATATAATAATTAAGCCACGAGGAGGTGTATCGCATGATGATACACCTCCTCGTGGCTTAATTATGTCAGCAGCATAAGTCTTATACTGACCGTTATTTGTCAAGCAGTGCAAACTCTAATACTTCGTCGGCTGTGTTGACATATTTGAATTCGAGCCCTTCGATATATTCCGGCTTTATCTCCTCTATATCCTTGCGGTTTTTGTCGCAAAGCATGATTGTCTTTATGCCGGCGCGTTTGGCTGCCAATATTTTCTCCTTGATTCCACCCACCGGAAGCACTTTGCCCCGGAGTGTAATCTCTCCGGTCATGGCGAGATGACTCCGCACTTTGCGGCCAGTGAAGGTGGAGGCCAAGGAGGTCAATATGGTTATGCCGGCCGACGGACCATCTTTGGGCACTGCCCCTTCGGGCACATGCACATGCACTGTGCCTACCTCAAGCGCCTTCTCGTCGATGCCGATTGCGTCATGATTGGCTTTGATATATTGCAGCGCGAGCATCGCTGATTCTTTCATCACGTCGCCTAAGTTGCCTGTCAGCACAAGTTTGCACTCTTTGCCGGGCGATGTGGATGATTCGATGAAGAGTATCTCGCCACCCGCTTGTGTCCACGCAAGCCCCGTCACTATGCCCGGTATGTCGTTGTTTTCATACGTGTCGCTGAACACCTCTTTTTTGCCCAGATATTCCGACACTTTCTCCTTGTCGATGGTGCGGGGGTATTTCTTGTCGGAGGCTTTCAGTCGTGCTATCTTGCGGAGCATCTTGTTGATTTTCTTTTCAAGCTGTCGCACTCCGCTCTCTCTTGTGTATGAGTTGATTATCTCGACTATTGCTTCGTCGTCAAAATTTATCTCGTCGCGTCCGAAGCCATGTTCCTCAAGATCTTTGGGTATCAGGTGGCGTTGCGCTATCTGCACTTTCTCTGCCTCCACGTAGCCCGATATCTCTATCAGCTCCATTCGGTCGAGAAGCGGACCGGATATTGTGGAGAGGGTGTTGGCTGTGGCTATGAAAAGGATTTTCGACAGGTCGTAGTCTATATCTACGTAATTGTCGTGAAATTTGCAGTTCTGCTCCGGGTCGAGCACCTCAAGGAGTGCCTGGGCGGGGTCTCCTTTGTAGTCCGCGCCTATCTTGTCAATCTCGTCGAGCACCATCACCGGGTCGCTGGTGCCGCATTTCTCGAGCGCTGAGATGATGCGGCCCGGCATCGAACCGAGGTATGTGCGTCTGTGACCTCTGATCTCGGCCTCATCGTGCAGGCCTCCCAATGCCACGCGCACATATTTGCGGCCCAATGACTCGGCCACTGACTTGCCGAGCGATGTCTTGCCGACTCCCGGAGGGCCGTAGAGGCATAGTATAGGGGCTTTGGTGTCTTTGCGCAGTTTGAGCACTGCCATCTGCTCTATGATTCGCTCTTTAACTTGCTCCAGACCGTAGTGGTCACGGTCGAGTATCTTCTCTACGTTCTCTATCTTTATGTCGGGGTTGTCGCAATGGTTCCACGGCAGGTCGAGGAGTGTGTCGAGATATGCGTACTGCACTGCGTAGTCGGGCGATGTGGGGTTCAGACGCAGCAGCTTCTTGGCTTCTTTGCCGAAGCGGGTCGCTGTCTCTTCGTTCCATTCTTTAGCCTCGGCTCTCTTGTTGAGCTCGTCGAGGTCGTTATCTTCGTTCTCTCCAAGCTCGTTCTTGATCTGCTGAATCTGCGTGCGCAGGAACTCGTCGCGTTGGCGCTGGCTCATCTCTGTCATGGTCTTCATGTGAAGTTCTGCACGTATGGCGAGCTCGTCACGCTTCTGCGTAAGCATCTCGTATGCCATGTTGCGCTGATCCTCATATGTGTTGGCCGCGAGCACCGCGTAGCGGTCGTCGGTGTCGAGAGGGGAGTTCTGAAGCATGAAGTAAAATCTTGCCGCACTATCTTGCGGAAGAGAGTTGAGCATTTCAAGCACTGATTTGCGCCCTTCGTCGTTAAGGTGCTGTGCCAGTGCTGTATATAGTTCCTCAAATTGTTTGTTCTTCTCTGCCTCTTCTTTGTTGTACGGCATCGGGGAGCATGGCGTGTATATGATGTCGCCACGCATATATGGCGTGCGGCGTCTGAGTCCCAATATCATTCCCCTTGGCCCTAACTCTACTTCTGCATAATATTGGCCGTCGGGCGTTTCATGAAGCTGCTTTATGAAGCCCAACGTGCCGCGCCTGTTCAGCACGTCTTTAAGTATGGCGAGAGCCGGGTCTTCGGGCAGCGTGTCTGATGCGAGATAAAAAAATATTGGTTCCGTGTCTTTAAATGCTTTGCGGGCTGCCTTGATGTTGTCGGGATATGTCACCTCTATGTTGACGTGGACGTGCGGAAACAGCACATGGTCTTCCAAGGCCCAAAGCATTATGTTCTCTTCGCCCAATCCTCTCAGCTTGTCGTCGGGACTCTCCTTTGCCCCGGCAAACAGTGGCCCGCCATCGTTGTTGGCTAAATCTTGGGGCTTTATATTTGGGAGTTTGTTCATTATTTGTTAATTTTATGCTCTATTGTAGTCGGTAATCTTCCGTGTGGTTTGTTTCGGGAATTTCCAACTTACAAAATTAGCAAAATTCGATGATATGAGCAAAGATGTTTTCAGATTCAAGCATTTTGAGTGCCGTCATGCGCGAAGTTCGATGAAAATAGGTGTCGATGCGGTGCTCGTGGGCGCATGGGCAGATGTGTCGGGCGCTCGCTCCATACTTGATGTGGGTTGCGGTTGCGGTGTCATCGCCATGATGTGTGCGCAGCGAAATGCCGATGCCGACGTTTATGCCATCGACATTGACCGGGACTCAGTGGATGAGGCTGTTGCTAATTTCACGGTGTCTCCCTGGAGTTCGAGGCTTGTTGCTGGGTGTGCTGATTTTTGTCATCTAAATATATTAAGCGAGTTTTCCACGCCATTTGTCGACCTTATTATATCGAATCCTCCTTATTTTGATGACGGCATAAGGAACCCTACGTCATCTCGGCTTATCGCTCGTCATCAGGCCGGTCTGAATCCTTATGTTATCATAGAGCGAGGTTCGGTTATGATTTCCGACAAGGGCCTGATTGCAATGGTGGTGCCGGATACGCAGTTTGTTGACCTTGTGCGTTGCGCGGCTGATAACAAGCTGTCGCTAAGGCGTGCATGCCGTGTGAAGGGCCATCCGGCCGCTCCGGTGAAGCGCGTGCTGCTCGAGTTTTGCCGCGCCGCTGCTTACAAGGATTCGCAAGTTGCCGCCAATGACGTTGTAACTTCTGCATATGACCTTGAGGCGTTGCATGAATCCCTCCCGCTGATGATTCTCGAGACCGCTCCCGGTGTCCACACCGCAGAGCACCGCGATCTGTGCGCCGATTTCTACCTCAAATTCTGATTTCCTTATATAAGTTGCACACATTTCTTATGTTTGGTTGTTATATTATACATGGCAGCTTAAACGTTGTAACTTATGTATTGTCTAAGTAATGAGTCATTTTAAATTTAAATTTGATTTGTGCTTATTTTTGTTAGATTGGGAATTCCGCAGAAGGCGCATAGCGGGCTATGTAACTGATAAGGAATTTCCAAGGTGACAAAAAGAAGCCAAAGCAAATTCAAATCAGAAAACTCATTACTTAAATTTAAAATGAATCATTACTTAACGTATAAAACATAATCGATGATGACTATGAGAAAAATATTTTGCATGTTAGCATTAGCCGCCATGGTCGCCCCGCTTTCCCGAGCGCAGGACGATTTTGACGATATATATTACAATCCGAAGAAGGATAATAAGGAGTCTGCCGCTAAAACCGGCACCAATGCGGATAAGCGTCAGTCAAATTATATCGCAGATTTCGGGTCGGTCGATGTGGATGACTATAATCGCCGAAGTGATTTCTATTACACCACGGCTGTCGACACAATAGGCCAACAGACCGAGAATGGTGAGGATTTCGTGTACACGCAGCAGATACAGAAGTTCTATAACCCGACTATCGTGGTCGACAATAGCGACATTCTCGCTGATGTGCTCGAAGATTCGTATGGCAATGTGGATATAGTGATTGAGAATGGTTATCCGGCTTTCACCTCCATTTATACGGGCGGTTATGCATGGACTCCTTCTTATTATAATTGGTGTCTTACTCCCTCGTGGAGCTGGAGCTTCGGCTGGGGTCCGGCATATGCTTCCTGGACTTGGGGTCCTTCCTGGTCGTGGGGCTATGACCCATATTGGGCATGGGGACCCTCTTATGGCTGGGGTTGGGGCCCATCGTGGGGATATTATCCTCCGCGTCCGGGCTGGGGCCCGCCGCCACCTCCGGGACGTCCTTCTTACGGTTACCACCGTCCGAATCCGGGTGCTACCCGTCCCACCTCGCCCAATGCCGGTTGGTCAGCAAGCACACGTCCCGGCGGCGTGTACAATGGCACCGGCAGACCTGCCTCAACGCGCAGACCCTCTTCGGCTTCGGCTTCCCGACCCTCCAACGGCTCTTCGGTGTCAGGCTATCCCCGCCGTGGCCATAGGGGCATGAATGGAACAGCCACTGTAAATCACGGCACCGGCTCCACCATAAGCGGCACCCGCAAGTGGGGCACAACCAACCGTAACCTGAACGGTACAGCCGCTACTCAGTCCACAGTCAATGATAGGGTAGTGACAAAAGGCTCAAACAGAACAGGCAACCGCAGTTATGGCACGGGCCGTACCACTACCCAGACCAACCGTTCATATAATACGACCAACAATTCGTCGCGCCGTTCGTATAACACCACGACCAACAGCAACCGCAGCTACAACAGCGGCAGCTCATATCGCAGTGGCGGCAGTCGAAGCAGCGGCACGGGCCGCAGTTACGGCGGCGGCGGTCGAAGCAGCGGCGGTGGCGGTGGTCATCGCGGTGGCAGAAGATAACCTGTTGTTGTCCTTATGATGGGTGCCAACGCGGCACCCATCTCATAATTTAATTCACTATGAATAAAGCTTTGACTATTTTCGCATCGGCAGCCGTTGCCGCCGGTGTGTCGGCTTCGGCACAGAGTGTGCCTGTGGCGTATTCGCTGTCGCAGCAAGACCTGCGTGGCACAGCAAGATTCATGTCGATGGCCGGCGCGTTCGGCGCTCTCGGCGCTGACCTCAGCACTCTCAGCCAGAACCCCGGTGGCATAGGTGTGTACCGCAATAGTGATATCGGCTTCTCTGTGTCGTTAGATGCCAACAGTGCCAAGTCCATGTCGGGAGGTTTCTCGCAAACTGATAATTTGACCCGCTTTAATCTGAATAATATCGGTGGCGTTTTCACTCTGAAACTTCCTTCCAGCACGATGCCGAATATCAATTTCGGTTTTACATATCATAAGGTGGCCGATTTCAACCGTCGTTTCGGCGGCAGGATTCCAAATCTCCAGACTTCTCTGAGTAATTATATTGCCGGGATTTGCAATGCCAATGGCCTTATAGAAGCTGATGTCGCCACTACCGATACTTTTGACCCCTACAATCCTAATGACGGTTATCCGGGTGCCCCTTGGATTTCTATCCTCGGTTACAGCGGTTTGCTCGTCAATCCGGAGGTAGACGGTGACCAGACAAGGTGGTATGGCCAATTTGGCGACGGCACAACGGGCACCGGTTATTATGATATGCGCGAAAAGGGCACCGCTGACGAATACAACATCGCGATCGGCGGTAATATCAATAATGTGGTTTACTGGGGCTTGGACTTCGGTATCACCAGCATTGATTATCGTGTACAGTCTGTTTATGGTGAAAGCTTAAACAATGCGTATGTATATAACCCTAATCTCAACCGCGAGGTGCGCTCTGATGCCGACTGGGACATATACGATAATTATAAGGTGAATGGCACGGGTGTAAATTTCAAGCTCGGTGTGATTGTGAAGCCTATCCAGGAGTTGCGCCTCGGTTTGGCTTTCCATACGCCTACCTATTATAATCTAAATGAGACGTATTACAACACTTACATGCGTCTCAATTATCCTTTTGATGCCGGTTATGACGAGACTTGGGCCAACGATGGTGTGCCTGAAACCAACAGTTTCAATTTCCGCACCCCTTGGCGTGTCATAGCAAGTATCGCCGGCGTGGTGGGCAATAAGTTGATCGTGTCGGCCGACTATGAGTGGGCCTCATATAATGGCATGCGTTATTCAGCCGCCGACCCCTTCACTTATTATGACCCATGGTTCGACTGGGGTTGGGATGACATTTATGGCCCTTGGTACAGTAAGGGTTCTGCCCCCGGCAAGTCTGTGGCAAGCCGTTCGGAATATCGCTCCGATTATTCCGGCCCGAATGCTTATGCCAACGGTAAGATTAAGCAGATTTATCAGAATACCAACACGCTGCGCATAGGTGCCGAATATCGCGTACTCTCCAATTTCAGCGTCCGTGCCGGCTACAGTTGGACTTCTTCGCCTGTCAAGAATGAGGCGAAGGAGGGCTTGGTAGATGTGCCGGGCACCGGCGTGCTGACCAGCTATACGCTCGATAATATTACCAATCATGTGACTTGTGGTCTGGGTTACCGTTACAAGGGCTTCTATGCCGACCTTGCATATGTCTATACCCACAAGTCTGCCGAATATCATCCTTTCAGCCCTGATGTGGCTAATCCTAAGATTGCCCCGAAGGCCAAGGTGGATTTCGACAATTCGCAAGTTGCTCTTACACTTGGCTTCAAATTTTGATATTCTCATCTAATTTTCGTAAATTTGCGAGATAGTTGGGCTTTTCCGACTGTCTCGCTTTATATTTGAGATGTGCCTTGATTCGTAGCAATTGAGGGTTTATCTCGTTAATCATCTGAATATGAATAATTATCATAGGTATATTGCAGTGTCGTGCGCTGTTTTGGGTGCTTCGGTCGCCGTATCTTCGTTCGCTCAGAAAAATTCTCTGTCGGTTGTGGAGTTGCTTGGCGAGAAGTATTATGTTTATAAGGCCAAGAAGGGAGATTCTCTCTTTGGCATAGCCCGCAATTTCGGCTGGGACGATAGTAAGCTCGCTGAGCTTAACCCCTCTGCCGTGAGCCCGCTTAAAAAGGGTATGCTAATATATTACCCCACAGGCGAGAAGGTGGCGGTCAACGAGGCTGCACGCGAGATATTCAGCGAACAGTCTGAACTGCATCATGATGTGAAGCGCGGTGAGACTGTCTACAGCATTGCGAAGATGTATAATATGCCGGTCGAGAGGTTGTATTCTCTCAACCCTTCGAGCCGCAATGGCATCAAGGCCGGTGAGTCGCTCCTTATCCGCAAGGCTGACGCTGTCAATACTGCCGACAATTCCAAGAAACCGGTCTTCTATTCCGTAAAGTCGGGCGATACGCTCTATGCGCTCTCGCAGCGTTTCGGCGTTAGCGTGGAGTCGATTATGCAGAACAATCCCGGCGTTGATGAGACCAATTTCCGGGCCGGCTCTACCGTCAAGATTCCCGTGAGGGGTACCGGTGTACAGATGATCACCAAGACAAGCGAGAAGTCAAACATCGATTCGGTGGTAATCCGTAAGGCTGAGAAGAATGACACCTGGCAGTCGCTTGCTCAAGAAAACGGAGTGAGCGAGCAGATGCTGCAGGAGGCCAACCCGGAGTTGAAGAAGCCGAAGAAAAATGAATATATCGCTGTTCCTAAGGTGGAGACTGTCACCGTGGAGGAGACTGTCGTGGCTGAGGACCCGCGTGAGGCTTCTGATGAGGGTATCAGCGAGATATACGATGAGGTGCATAAGGTGTCTACGGCTGGCGGCACTGATGCTTTCACTGCCAAAATCGCAGTGATTTTAGATGATGCCTCATCCAAGAAGGACCGTGAGTTTATCCGTGGTTTCCTCACCGGTATCGACCGCCAGAAGAATGCTGGCTATAAGATTGATTTCAAAGTGATTCCTGCAATTAAGGGCGAAGCCCAAACCATTGCGGAGCTTAAGGATTTTGCCCCGACTATGGTCTTCACAACTTCTGATGATAAGCTCGACGATTATCTCGCGACTTTTGCTCAGGAATCGCGCACTCCCGTTGTCAATACTTTTGATGTGAAGAGCAATACGTATGTCAGCAATCCTTATGTGATTCAGCTGCTTACGCCCCCGGCTTTGTTCAACGATAATGTGGCACATTATGCCAACAAGCGTTTCGGCGACCGCACGCTGATCTTTGTGGGCGATGAGGATAAGAATGACCAGCTCGCGGAGTCACTTTATACGGTGTGGGATTCCTCTAAAATCAAGAGCCTCGCTTCGCTCGACAACCTTATGCCGGAGATGCTCAGCGAAAGTGGAAAGTATCTAATTTATAGCTTCGAAACGAAGAAGCCCGAGGTCGCGCAGGTGCTCGAGAAGGTGGCTTCGCTCAAAGAGGAAATGCCCCTCGCCGATATCTCAATGCTCGGCCGCCCCAATTTGATTGTATACGAGGGTAGCATGGAGCCGTTGTTCCAGAAGGCTTCTCTCTCGATTCCTTCCCGTTTCTATATCGAAAAGGAGTCTTTCGCTTCGCGTGAGTTCAATCAGCGTTATAAGTCGCTGTTCAATTCGAATCCGGTTAAGTCGCTGCCGCTATATGCTGCCGTCGGTTATGACACGTCTTGCTATTTCATACCGGCTCTCGCAGCATCGCAGGGCGACATAAATAAGCTCAAACCCTCCTCCAAGACTGTCCAAAGCGATTTCGACCTTTATCGCACGAGCAATTGGAGTGGTTTCCTGAATCCTCCCGTTTATGTGATCGACTACAGTCCGGTGGGAGTGCTGCAGAAAAATGTTGTGTCGCACGACGATTGACCCTCGTTATTCTAATTAATTTGTAGGAGCAGTGTATAATTTTTCAAGATTATTTGGTAAGGATATCTCCGGGCTGTCTGTCGCCGGCCGTTGCAGGTTGGCGGTCTGGCTTGTGGCTTTAGTTTTCGCTGTGATAGGTGAAGGAGTGGCTGAGGCGCAGACTCATTATCAATCGCGTGTGTATCTCGGTGCGCATGGCGGAGTGGATTTCAGCCGCGTTAACTTTACGCCCGGTGTGCCGCAGTCTTTTGTAATCGGTGGCAATGCCGGCTTGAATTTCCGTTATATCGAGGAGAGCCATTTCGGATTTATCGTAGAGCTAAATTGGTTGCAGCGAGGGTGGAAGGAGGTTTTCGATGAGTTGCCATATAAGTATTCGCGAACTGTCAATTTCATCCAGGTGCCCTTTCTCGCGCACATATATTTCGGGCGAAGGGGCAAGTTCTTCTTCAACGCCGGACCTTCGATAAGTTTCTTCGTAGGGGAGTCCACGTCGGCAAATTTCGATTATGCCAATGCAGCCTCGATACCCGACCTCGACAATCATATAAAATCGCAATATGACTTGCCGGTGAAGCAAATAGTGGACTATGGCATAGAGGCGGGCTTGGGCGGCGAGTTCAGTATTAACTCGCGAAATTCGATATTTCTCGAAGCCAGGTTCTACTATGGCCTTGGCAACATGCTGAAGTCAGGTCGCACCGAGCCAATCAGGGGCTCCAACTCCATGACAATCTCAGTCTCAGCCGGCTACTGGTTCCGCATAAAATGAAAAAATTGCGTTTCGTCCCGACTTTTTTTAGGCTGAAGTGTCACAATCCCTCCATAACTTGCATTCTACAAGTTATACTAAACTTTTAGAGTATGAAAAAACTGTTATTGATTATGGTGTGCGCACTCTTTGCAGTCAGTGCAAACGCAAAATTCCAGTTCAAGAGCCTGGACAACAATGGTGGCAAGACCACGATAGTGATTGTCGACAACAATTACAAGTCAAGCTCCGAAACCTGCTGTGCCAAGTTTAATAACGACGGTAAAACCTACGACGCCAAATCCATGGTAACCACCCAAGAGGGCAAGCGAATGTCAATAACAATGACATTCAAGAAAATGAAGGTGTTCAATAACACATCGGTGACGCTGACACTAAATGGCCAGCAGCTCAACATCCCAATAAGCCTGTCAGACATAGCCAACGAAGTCGGTCGCTACAAACTCCTGGTGCCATAGCCAAGTCTCAATGTCACTAAATTTCGGATTAGTGGGAACTTAAAAATTTTTGGAACGCGGAACGCGCCTTTGGCGCAGTGAGGTCGCGGAACTTTCGCGGAATTCTTTATATTTCTGGTATTTAGAGTTCTATGAATGTAAGCGGGCTTTTGGGCATAGCCCTCAATGCTTCGCGGAACGCAAGCTGAATCCTGAGAGTTTATCTCACCAAAACCATTGCGTCAAGATTCCGCCTGCGTTCAGCGACACATTAAGGGCGTAGCCCGAAATGTCCGCTTGAGTTCTGAGAATAAAATAGAAGAGAGTTCCGCGAAGGTTCCGCGTCAAAATGCGCCAGAGGCGCGTTCCGCGTTCAAAAATTTTTTAAAGCTCCCAACAGCACTAATTTGGTGACATTCCAAATATGGCTGAAAGTAATATTAAATTTGCTGATAGCCAACGCAGTAATTATTCAGTCGCCCACCGTGGCGCACCCCGGAAATAAACGATGGTAACACA
>CAJTYC010000028.1 GCA_910584185.1 uncultured Muribaculaceae bacterium | reverse complement strand
GTTGACCTCGGTGGCGTAGACGGACTCGTGCACATCACAGACCTCAGCTGGGGCCGCGTGAGCGATCCGCACGAGGTGGTTAAGCTTGACCAGGACATCAAGGTCGTGATCATCGACTTCGACAACGAGAAGAAGCGCATCGCCCTTGGTATCAAGCAGCTCATGCCGCATCCTTGGGATAACCTCGACCCCAACCTGAAGGTGGGCGACCACGTGAAGGGTAAGGTAGTCGTTATGGCCGACTACGGTGCATTCGTAGAGGTGCAGCCCGGTGTAGAGGGTCTTGTACACGTGAGCGAGATGAGCTGGAGCCAGCACCTCCGCAGCGCACAGGACTTCCTGAAAGCAGGCGACGAAATCGAGGCAGTTATCCTCACACTCGACCGCGACGAGCGTAAGATGAGCCTTGGCCTCAAGCAGCTCAAGAAAGATCCTTGGGAAGACATCGAGGAGAAGTATGCAATCGGCAGCCGTCACACTGCAAAGGTGCGCAACTTCACACACTTCGGCGTGTTTGTTGAGATCGAAGAGGGCGTGGATGGTCTTATCCACATCTCTGACCTCAGCTGGACCAAGAAAATCAAACACCCCAGCGAGTTCACTCAGGTGGGCAACGAGATTGAGGTACAGGTGCTCGAAATCGACAAGGACAACCGTCGTCTAAGCCTCGGCCACAAGCAGCTCGAGGAGAATCCTTGGGATCAGTTTGAGGGTGAATACACCGTCGGCTCAATCCACAAAGGCAAAGTGACTGAAGTTCTCGACAAGGGCGCAGTTATCAGCCTTGAAGGTGGTGTAGAAGGCTTCGCAACTCCTAAGCACCTCGTGAAGGAAGATGGCACACAGGCTAAGCTCGGCGACGAGCTCGACTTCAAGGTAATCGAGTTCAACAAGGACAACCGCCGCATCATCCTCAGCCACAGCCGCATCGCTGAAGACGCAACTAAGGCAGAGCGTCGTGCACAGAGCGCACCCCGCCGCACAGAGAAGCGTCAGCAGGAGAGCGTAGCAGCTCCGGCCATCGAGAAGACAACTCTCGGCGACCTCGGCGCACTCCAGGCCCTCAAAGAGCAGATGCAGAAAGAGGAGAAAAAGTAATCGACTTACATTTGAATTATCAATATCTGAAGTGTCGCGCAGCGTGATGTTGCGCGACACTTTATTTTATGCGCTTATTATATAATCTTTATTTTATGCGCTGTCTCATCTGCCATGATAAAAATAACTGCACAAGTTGCGGAGACACGTGCAAAATAAACAGCATAAAAACGAGTAAGTTAAAAAACGTGTTGCAAAAAAGAGCTTATATGCTTTATATAATGAAAAGAATTTTGTAATTTTACGCAATAAAACAAACTGACAAGATGAAACAGCTCTTCGGAAAATCATGGATTGCAGGCGCGCTGCTGCTGACGGCCACGATGGCCGCCGTTGCACCGCAGGCAGAGGCGAAGGGTTGGGAGCAAGTGAAGACAGAGCGCAGCGACGCCAAGACCGTCATGCGCGAGACAGAGATTGAGATTAAGGCAGCGAGCGGCACACTGCTTGTTGTCACCAACCACCAGGTGC
The DNA here is from genome assembly GCA_910584185.1 of uncultured Muribaculaceae bacterium. Lineage (GTDB taxonomy): Bacteria > Bacteroidota > Bacteroidia > Bacteroidales > Muribaculaceae > Lepagella. The sequence goes on along the minus strand of CAJTYC010000028.1, from coordinate 25,604 downwards.
AGATCAAGGTGTTCACCATCTTAGGGCGCCTTGTCAGCTCGGATACACTGCCTGCAGGCAAGTCGCAGCTCACACTTCCGGCCCATGGGGTCTACATCGTGAAGGTCGGCGACTTGACATGCAAGGTGGCAGTATAACGGCTGCAAACCACTCGAATCTCCAAAAGCCATAACTCTCCGAAACAAATCAACATCGGATTAACAACTTACCATAAAAACACAATAAAACATTCCGGACTATGGAAAGACCTAATTTAGAATGGGACAAACTTCCCTTCGGCTACGTAAAGACAGACTTCAATGTGCGTTGCACATATAAGGATGGCAAATGGGGAGAAATCGAAGTAAGCGACTCAGAATATGTGCCCTTGCACATAGCAGCAAGCTGCCTTCACTACGGCCAGGAGTCATTTGAGGGCCTGAAAGCGTTCAGAGGCAAGGATGGCAAGGTGCGCGTGTTCCGCATGGAGGAAAACGCAAAGCGATTCATCCGCAGCGCAGAGGGCATTTCTATGCAGCCGCTTCCGGTGGAGAAATTCTGCGAGATGGTGCGCAAGGTGGTCAAGCTCAACGCCCGCTTCATCCCCCCTTACGAATCCGGAGCATCGCTCTACATCCGTCCGTTGGAAATCGGCATCAGCCCGAAGATCGGTGTGAGCCCGGCTGAAGAATACATGGTGATTATGCTTGTAACTCCGGTCGGACCATATTTCAAGGCCGGCTTCAAGCCGACCAAGGTTTGCCTGAGCCGCGACTACGACCGTGTGGCTCCCAAGGGCACCGGCTCTATCAAGATCGGCGGCAACTATGCGGCATCGCTCAATGCAGGCCAGAAAGCACACGAGCTCGGATATTCGGTGATGCTCTATATGGACCCGAAAGAGAAGAAATATCTCGACGAGTGCGGAGCTGCCAACTTCTTCGGCATCAAGGGCAACAAATATGTAACCCCCGCCAGCGAGACAATCCTCCCCTCAATCACCAACAAGAGCATACGTCAGCTTGCACGCGACATGGGAATGGAAGTGGAGGAACGCCACATACCTTACGAGGAGCTGGTGGAGTTTGACGAAGTGGGCAATTGCGGCACAGCAGCCGTCATCTCACCCGTAGGCGAAATCGATGACCTCGACAACGGCAAGAAGTTTGAGTTTGGCATGGCAGAGGCCGGCCCCAAATCGACTGCACTCTACCACAAACTTCGCGGCATACAGTATGGCACAGAGCCCGATGAGCACAACTGGTGCGAAATCATAGAGGTTGACGAATAAGATAACGACCAAACAAAGATATAATATAAGTGGAATATCAGAAGATAATCGACAAATATTATAGAGACAACAACCGGCTGCGCACCATACTTGAGGTGCACAGCCGGCTTGTTTCTGACAAGGCCTTGCGATGCGCGGATACGCACGGGCTGGATATAGACAGGGAGTTTGTAGAAGAGGCCGCGATGCTGCACGACATCGGGATATTCAGGTGTGATGCCCCCGACATCTGCTGTTACGGCACCGAGCCATATATCTGCCATGGCATAGAGGGCCGTGCCATATTGGAGGCAGAAGGGATGCCGCGTCATGCACTTGTGTGCGAGCGCCACACCGGGGCCGGACTCACCATAGCCGACATAGAGCGGCAACGGCTGCCACTCCCCCATCGCGACATGACCCCACAGACATTGGAGGAGAAGCTGATATGCTATGCCGACAAGTTCTACAGCAAGTCAGGAGACTACCACAAAGAGAAACCGATAGAAAAAGTAATCCTCTCCATGGAGAGACATGGAGAGGAGACATTATCGAGATTTATGGAGCTTCACAATATGTTTGGATAAGAAGCCGTCTCTTCGGGTAAAAATTTATAAGAGACGGGCGCTTAATGGGGGCTACATCTCCATTTCGTCGCCGTAGCCTGAACCGTCGGTTGGCTCCATGCTGTTATACTTGTTGCGCTTCGACTTCATGTTGCCGAACGAGTATTTGATTGTGAGGCGGAAAGTGCGTCCTCCGCGCCAACGTTTTGAGGTCTGCTCGTAGTTGGGGCCGATGGTAGTGTTTCTCCACTTGCGCGAGTCGAAGAGGTCACGGCAGTTGAGCGAGAATGACCAATCACCAAGGGTCTTGCGCAGACCGAGGTCAACGCTCCAACCTCCCTGATGCGAGCCTTGCGCCTCCTTGTGAGCCGATGAGTAGCGGCCCGTAGCCTGAAACGCGAGCTGCCACGGGAGCTTCACATTGGCCATCATACGGGCATCCCATGCAAATGAGTCCTGCTTCTTATTGGAGAGGGTGATTTTGCGTCCCGACTCAGCCGTAATGTCATAACGCCAACCGGATATGTGGTTCTGATAAAGGTTAACGGTAGTGGTCAGGTCAAGCCAACCGGCAAAGAGCTGATTCTTGCCCACAATCTCCACACCGGAGTTGATACGGTCGGAGACGTTGGCCCATGTGCTGTACATCACATCTCCATCCATATAACTCAGACGGTTCATCACACCTGAAGCCTGACGCAAATATGCCGACACGGAAATCATGTGGTATGTCCAGCTCTTGAGATAGTTAATCTCAAACGAGTTGGAATACTCCGGAGCGAGCTGAGGGTTACCATATGAGATTGAAGTCGGGTCAGAAGTATCCTTGAACGAATTGAGCTGACCGCCCCACGGACGGCGTATGCGGCGCGTGTAGTTGACCTGCAACTCATTGTCGCGAGGGAGAGCATAAGAGAGATAGACCGAAGGGAAGAGACCGAACTTATTGCTCTTGAACTCCTTCACGTCGTCGCGGGTCTGGGGGGCACCGGTGAGGTCGTTCCATGCGAGCGAGTAGGCACGCACTTGCCAGGACTCAGAGCGAAGACCTCCCGAATAGCTAAAATTACCCACCTTACCACCTAAGGTGAAATAAAGTGCGGAAATGTTATTGGTATATATAAAACGGTTGTAAAGGTTTGTGGCGAGCGTCATGTCGCTGACATCAGTGCCGAGATATGTCGAGTTGGGTGTGTTCTCGTAAGAATAATTGCCGTTGAAACCGGCCTCGAGCTTTAGATACTGGTTGAAAGTATTGGCATAATCCACTTTAGCCTCCCATGTGTTTACACGGATTGGCATTTCCTGCTCTCTATATGAACGTTCGGTGCGGTCATCATCGGCAGCAGCATCTTCCCACACCTCCTCTTCGGAGTATGAGTTCCACGAAGGTCCACCCCAGTGGTTATAACCTACATTGGCATCGAGTGTATGATTATCGCTCCAGCGGTGCGTATAACCGAACTCACCATGCGCTCCGCGATTGTCGCTACGGTTGCGTGCCGTCTGTGTGTCAGCAATCCATTGACCCGGCACATTTGACCTGTAATCGGTAATTGTCCGTCCCCAACGATGGCCGAACATTCCGAAACCGTTGGCATAGAAGTCATCGTTGTCACCGAGATGATAGGTTGCACCGAGGCGCACGAACAGATTATTGCCATGATTGCGCGAGGTGCCGTCGGAGTTGATAAACTCACCCGTATCGAAACGACGGCGCATCTCGGAGCCACCCTTGTTGTGGCGCATACGGAAACCTACGCTGGCGAAGGTGTCCCAATGCGAGGTGTTGTAATTTATATTGGCCGACACATTGCCACCGCCACGGGAGTTGGCCGAGAGCTCAGCGCTGCCGAAATAGCCACCACGGCGGTCTTTCTTCAATATGATGTTGATAATACCGGCAGTCCCTTCGGGGCTGAACTTTGCCGACGGATTGGTTATGACTTCGATGCGGTCGATGGTCTCGGCCGGAATCTGCTCGAGAATCTGGGCACGGTTGTCAGCCGTAAGGCCGGACTCCTTGCCATTAATCCAGACAGTCACAGAGGAATTGCCACGAAGCGACACCTCGCCATCCTGGTCCACCTCTACCGAAGGGATAGATTCGAGCAGCTCGCTCGCCGACTGACCTGCCGACGCGATGTTGGCATCCACCTGAAAGACCTTCTTGTCAAGTTCGAAGCGTATCTGACTGCGCACACCTTCGACCACCACCTCCTGGAGCACCTTGCTGTCGTCGGCCAACTTGATTACACCGAGATCAACATCGGCACCTGTCACCTTGGCGAGACGGTCTTGATTTACGCTGCCCACGTTCATCACTTTCACGATATAGGAACCATCGGGGATAGAAGATAGCTTGAAGACTCCGTTCTCATCAGTCATCACGCTCACGTTAAGCGGCTTATTTGTTTTAGAGTCAACAATCTGGATAGTTACGAAATCCATCGGTTCGCCACTACCTTTATTGATTACCTTACCGGTAACGGTGCCTTTTGCGGCCATAATGCCGGGCACCATAAGCAACCCGGCCACAATGTAATTTCTATACTTCATTGGAGATTGATATTCACGATGCGCGATTAGAGTCAGAGTCAAAGACCATCACATAATCACACACCTTGGATGCTTGATAACTTATCGAAACCGATAGTATGACAACAAAACACCGGAAAAGATTAATCGCAACACTCACAATTATATCAAACACTCACATTTGTATCAATTGTGTGTGTGTTAATAAAGCATAAAGTTTTGTGGTTTGCAGAGATTTGACTAAATTTGCAGTCGCATTTGTGCGAATTTGTATCTTATATGACTTCGCATAAATTATCATAACGACATAACGAACGCATAAAGAACCATCCTTGAGGAGGTTTACACTCTATATTATCGCAGCGGTTATCCTGTTGACCGCTTGGTCGCAGCGCATTTTGCCCGAAGCTTCGTTCAATCAGACGCCGACCACATCCGACACCGTAACAGACCAATCTGCCGCGGTGCCAATCGACGTGCGCGGTGGCGATACCGAAGAAATTATATTCTCTTCGTCGGCCGACACCGTGATAACCGAATCGTCCGGACGCGACTCAATCGCCTCCGACACAACTCGCTCGCTCATTTCTCGTATAGACCGCAGCAAGGTTGACCTCGAGTCTACCGTAAATTTCTCGGCCAAAGACTCCATGGTGCTCCAAGGGCTCAACAACGCCTACCTGTATGGCGACGGCACTGTGGAATATCAGGACTTCAAGCTCAACTCAGCCGAGATACGCATGGAGATGGACAGCAGCACTGTCTACGCCGCCGGCATAGCCGACAGCACCGGCACAGTCTCGGGTCAGCCCATATTTAAAGATAAAGGCGGAACCTACGAGTCAGAGACAATGAAATATAACTTCAAGACCGAGCGCGGCTACATCACAGGCGTCATCACAGAGCAAGACGAAGGATTCCTGCAAGGCGGGCGAGCCAAGCGCATGGAAGATGGTTCATTTTATGTGGAAGATGGCAAATACACCACCTGCGACGACCATGAGCACCCCCACTTCTACTTCCAGCTCACACGCGCCAAAGTGCGCCCCGACAAGGATGTCGTGACCGGCCCGGCCTATATGGTGCTTGCCGACGTGCCATTGCCGCTTGCACTTCCCTTCGGCTACTTCCCATTCTCCAAGAAATATAGTTCAGGCATAATATTCCCCTCATTGGGAGAAGATTACAACCAAGGCTTCTACCTTCGTGACGGTGGATACTACTTCGCCATCAACGACAACGTAGACCTCGCGCTCACCGGCGAGATATACACCAAAGGGTCTTGGGGAGTGCGTGCGCGGTCTAACTATGTGAAGCGTTACAAATATCGCGGCAACTTCGACATATCGTTTCTCAACACCGTGTACGGCGACAAAGGGCTCCCCGACTACCAGCGCATGCGCAACTTCCAGGTGATATGGAGCCACTCTCAAGATGCCAAGGCAAACCCCAATCTAAATTTCTCGGCATCAGTCAACTTCGCCACCACCGGCTACTCGCGCAACGACCTCAACTCCTACTACAACTCATCGTTTACCGAGAACACCAAGTCGAGTACCGTAAACATGACCTACCGCTTCCCCAACTCCAAGTGGAGCGTATCGGCCACAGCCAACATATCGCAGCGCACACAAGACTCCACGCTGGCGGTATCGTTTCCCAACCTTACGGTCACCATGTCGCAGACGGCACCCTTCAAGCGCAAACGCGCAGTGGGGGGCGAACGGTGGTATGAAAAGATAAAGCTATCATATTCAGGAAGATTTCAAAACTCCTTGACAGCCAATCAAAATGTCTTCTTCAAGAAAAACATCATTAAAGATTGGCGCAACGGCATGCAGCACAGCGTGCCCATATCAGCCACCTTCTCACTCTTCAAATATATCAACGTGTCGCCATCCGTATCGATGAACGACCGAATGTACACATCAAAGGTGAAACGCATGTGGGACACCCAAGCCTCGCGAGAGGTATGCGACACCACATATGGCTTCTATAACATCTTCGACTTCAACGTATCGCTCGGCTTCGACACCAAGATATACGGATTCTGGAAACCACTGAAATTCCTCGGTGATAAAGTGCAGATGATACGCCACGTGCTCACGCCCACAGTGTCGGTGGGCTGGAGTCCGGACTTCGGCAAAGCCGGATGGGGTTACTACGGCCATTACAACTACGTGGACCAGGCCGGCAACACACAGCGCCGCGACTACTCCTACTTCCAGCACGGACTCTTCGGAGTGCCCGGACGCGGCAAGAGCGGCATAGTGAGCGTCAACCTCGCCAACAACTTGGAGATGAAAGTGAAAAGCGACAAAGACTCCACCGGAGTCAAGAAAATATCACTGATTGAAAACCTGAGCTTGAGCGAGAGCTACAACTTCGCAGCCGACTCACTGCGCCTCAGCCCGATGCAGGCCAACGTGATGCTGAGACTTGTGAAAAACTTCAACCTCAACCTCAACACCACCTGGGACCCATACATCTACAAACTCAACTCATCGGGGACACCCGTGCAGGTGAACCGACTGCGCATACAGGAAGGCAAGGGGCTTTACAAACTCTCATCGTTCAGCACCAGCTTCTCCTACACCTTCAACAACGACACCTTCAAGCGCAAGAAAGAGCCCAACAACGCAGGCCGCGAAAACACCGGCGAAGATGACTGGGATGACGACACTGAGCATGAAAGCTTCGCCGACATGGCATCGAAAAAGCGCGAGCGCAAAAAAGGTGGCAACAGCGGCGAGACAAGCGACTCCGACGGCTACGCCAAATGGGAAGTGCCATGGAGCCTATCGATCAACTACTCCGTGAACTACGGCTACGGAGACTTCGACTACAAGCGCATGGACTACAAAGGCCGTTGGAACCAGAACCTCAGCTTCAACGGCAACATACGGCCCACCAAAAACTGGAACTTCTCATTTTCGGCCAGCTACGACTTCAACCTTCACAAACTGGCCTACATGAATTGCAGCATAAGCCGCGACATACACTGCTTCACGATGACAGCATCGTTTGTGCCGGTGGGGCCATACAAATCATACAACTTCCACATAGCCGTAAAATCATCGCTGCTCAAAGACCTCAAATACGACCAGCGCTCACGAGCCGCCAACGGTGTGCAATGGTATTAATGCACGATATTTTGCACGTATCAGATTTTATTTTGCACGTATTGCGTTTGAAGATTCAAAAAAAAATTGTAATTTTGTGAAAATTTGGTGATATGGCAGACCCTCTGCTCAAAAAAATACTCCGGCTACAGCGACACATCTCAACGCTGCAAGAGGCCAACCGCAAGCTCACGGAACGCAACAAGGAGATTGAGGCAGAGAACACCGACCTGCGCCTTAAAGCCGACGAAGCCGCCCAAAGGCTGCACGAGTCGCAGCTCAACGAGGAGTTTCTCCGCATGTCGTACAGGCTGGCCTCCAGCCCCGACACAATCATTGAGACCCGCAGGCATATCGCCCGATTGATTCGCAACATCGACCGTTGCCTTGACATGCTTAAGGAGTGAGCGACACATAAATCTGACCCACTCCCTGCCATAAAAAACACAAGGTATGAGCGATACGAGAAAGATAAAGATGTACCTCGACATAGGCGATCACGAGATTACGGTGCAAGTGCCTCCCGACCGCCACGACTTCATCCGCGACGTGGAGAAAAACGTAAACGGACTCTACTCGAAATGGCGTAAGGCGTTTCCTGACAAGACCAACGCCGAGGTACTCGCCATGGTGACATATCAGTACGCTTCCTTCTACTGCACTTACAAGGAACGCTACGAACAGGCATTGGCAAAGGCCGACGAATGCCTCGACATGTTTCGCAAAGACGAAACGCCGGAATAATCTTTCACGTAAATAGACACATGTTGCGAACCGTCAACTCCCCCACCGGAGATGATGGGTCGTTTTTGTTGACTTACAGCAACAAGAAAAAGACAACATCATATCTTAAAGTCATAATGACATATTGACATAATGACATAATGACATAATGACATAATAACATAATAAAAAAAAGAAAATAACCGAATAAAAAACTTTAAATACACAACTAAACACCATGACATCAGCAATATGGATCATAATAGCGGTGGTGGCTCTCGCGGCGGGATATCTCGCAGCAATGGCAATTAGCAAGAAAAATGCCACATCGAGCGCCAACCGCATCATCGAGGAAGGCCGGCGAGAGGCCGAAATGATCAAAGAGTCCAAACTCCTTAAAGCCAAAGAAGAGGAGATGAAGATCATCGGCGAAGCAGAGCGTGCCGCCAACCAGCGCATGCAGAAAGCTCAGACCACCGAGGCCAAACTCAAGCAGCGCGAGATGCAGCTCAACCAGCAGCAGAACGAGCAGCAGCGCCGCAAGAAAGAGCTCGACAACCTTAAGACAAACCTCGACAACCTGAAGACAAACCTCGACAACCGTGAGACTCAGCTCGCCACCCGCACTGCCGAGGTGGAGCAGATGCACCGCGAAGCCCAGGGTGAGCTTACCAAAATCTCAGGTCTCTCGGCCGAAGAAGCCAAGGAGAAACTCGTGGAGAGCCTCAAGGATGAGGCCAAGACAGCCGCCGCAAGTTATATCAACGACATAATGGACGATGCGAAGATGACCGCCACCAAAGAGGCCAAGCGCATCGTGATACAATCGATACAGCGCGTCGCCACGGAGACTGCCGTGGAGAACTCCGTGACGGTATTCCACATCGACAACGACGAAATCAAAGGCCGCATCATAGGCCGCGAGGGCCGCAACATACGCGCTCTCGAGGCAGCCACCGGCATAGAGATTATCGTGGACGACACCCCCGAGGCCATAGTGCTCTCAGGCTTCGACCCCGTGCGCCGCGAGATAGCGCGTCTCGCCCTGCACCAGCTCGTCACAGATGGCCGCATACATCCGGCCCGCATCGAGGAAGTCGTGGCCAAAGTGCGCAAGCAAGTCGAAGAGGAAATCATCGAGACCGGCAAGCGCACCACCATCGACCTCGGCATACATGGCCTGCATCCGGAGCTTATCCGCATGGTGGGCAAGATGAAATATCGTTCGAGCTACGGTCAGAACCTGCTCCAGCACTCACGCGAGACAGCCAACCTCTGCGCTGTCATGGCTTCCGAACTTGGCCTGAACCCCAAGAAAGCACGCCGCGCCGGCCTGCTTCACGATATCGGCAAAGTGCCCGACGACGAGCCGGAACTGCCGCACGCACTGCTCGGCATGAAACTCGCTGAGAAATTCAAGGAGAAACCCGACATATGCAACGCCATCGGCGCTCACCACGACGAAGTGGAACAGACATCTCTGCTCGCACCCATCGTGCAGGTGTGCGATGCAATCTCTGGCGCACGCCCCGGCGCACGCCGCGAGATTGTGGAGGCCTACATCAAACGCCTCAACGACCTCGAACAGCTCGCCCTCTCATATCCGGGTGTGCTCAAGACATATGCCATACAGGCAGGCCGCGAGCTCCGCGTGATAGTCGGCGCCGACAAGATCAGCGACGAAGAGACAGAGAAACTCTCTACGGAGATTGCAAAGAAAATCCAGGACGAGCTCACATATCCGGGCCAGGTGAAAATCACAGTTATCCGCGAGACCCGCTCCATAAGCTTCGCCAAGTGACGGCACATCACCAAGTGACGACACATTTATGACGATACATAAAGAAGTGACATGGACATAGACAAAAAAAGATATTGCTCTTCTGGTGGGTGTCCGCGCGGCAAGATGTATGCCAGCAACTGGCTCGACGGCATCTCCGACGGCTCGGACTATGACACCGTGGAGGTGACGTTCAAGAACACCCGCAACGGTTTCTACAGCAACCCCGACCACCTCGACCTGCATATAGGCGACATAGTGGCCGTGGAGGGAAATCCCGGCCACGACATAGGCCGCGTGAGCATGGTGGGCAAGCTCGTGAAGCTCCAGATGCGCAAGCATGGAGTCAAAGACGACACTGTGCTCAAGAGCGTGTTCAGACACGCCACACAAGCCGACATCGAGAAATTTGAGGAGGCACGCTCGCGCGAACACAGCACCATGATAAAGTCGCGCAAGATAGCCGAAGACCTGCAGCTCAACATGAAAATCGGAGATGTGGAATACCAGGGCGACGGTGCCAAGGCCATATTCTACTACATAGCCGACGAGCGCGTGGACTTCCGCAAGCTGATACGCATATTGGCCGACACGTTCAAGATACGCGTCGAGATGAAACAGATTGGCGCACGCCAGGAGGCAGGGCGCATTGGGGGCATCGGCCCTTGCGGACGGCCACTCTGCTGCTCATCATGGATGACGCACTTCGTCTCCGTGGGCACCGGTGCGGCTCGTGTGCAGGACCTCTCGATGAACCCCCAGAAACTTGCCGGACAATGCGCCAAGCTGAAGTGCTGCCTCAACTTCGAGACCGACACATATGCCGAAGCCATCAAGAAACTCCCCGGCAAGGATGTGGTGCTTCAGACACTCGACACTGACTACTACCTCTTCAAGCAGGATATCCTGGCCGGCACCCTCACCTACTCCACCGACAAGCGCATACCGGCCAACCTCGTGACCATCACCGCCCGGCGAGCTTTCGAAATCATAGAGCTTAACCGCAAAGGCCAAAAGGTAGACAACCTGCTGCCAGATGAGGAAATGAAAGAGGCAGAGAAGCCGAAGACCCTTGACCTTGCCGAACAAGAGAGCATAACTCGCTTCGACAAGTCAAAACGCAAGAAAAAGAAAAAAGGTCCGGACAACAAAGACCGTCAGCCCAAACAGCCCCAAGCCAAGCAGCAACCGCAAAAGCAGCAGCAACCGCAAAAGCAGCAGCAACCGCAAAAGCAGCAGGCCAGACCGCATCAACCGAGGCCGCAACAACCGAGGCCTCAACAAGGGCAACAGCAAGGGCAGCAGCATGGACCTCAACAAGGACAGCCGAGGCAACCCCGCAACAAGCAAGGCAACCAGAGGCGCAAGGGGCCGGCCAACACAACTGAATAACTGTAGCGCAATGAGAAGTGTCGTGTCGACTATACTTACAGCCGCACTGGCAATCAGCTGCCTCACCGCATGCGACCGGCAAGGCGCACCTTCATACTCACATTTCGAGGAGATTCCATCATCTGGCTGGGATCCCCTCGATGTGTTGACGTTCTACCCCACCCCCGCCGACTCCACGGAGCCGTTGCATTCGCGCTACGACCTGACGATGGTGCTGAGATATGCAGCCCGCCATAAGATTGCGGCACTCCCCATTGCGGTGACAGTCGAAGACAACAACGGCATACTGCATGCCGACACTCTGATATTGCGCCTATCTCGCGCCGAGGGTTCTCCAAAGGCTGTGACACACTACGGAGTCACCGAACTGAGGTTGCCGCTATATCAAGATGAGCGCATCACTGACGGCTACGCACTGACACTCGAAAGTTTCTCGCCAAAGTCGCACAGCGAGGGCGTGATGAATGTAGGCATCATAATGGAACGCCGATAAAAAACCGTAAACCCTTAAAAGAGACAACCTAAAAGAGAGAGATATGGAATTTCCACTGCTCAACAAAGACCTTCGCCCGGAGCATGACCTGCACGTGGCCAAGGTACGCGAAGCGATGGCACGCCACGACATGAAGGCGATGCTTGTTGCCTCGTCGGTCAACATCCTATACCTCAGCGGAGGTGTATGCCGCGGTTACATATACCTGCCGCTCGATGCCGAGCCGCTCTTCTTCATGGTGCCTCCCGCCGCTGCTACGCGTGCCGACGAAATCTCAATACGCAAGCCCGAGCAGATAGCCGAGATTCTTCAGGATCGTGGCTACGCACTACCTTCAAGCCTTGGCCTCGAATATGACGATTTGTACTTTTCGGAAGTGGAGCGCCTCACAAAGGCATTTGGCGGCATAGCCACCGCCAATGCGAGCAAGGTGCTTCGCGAAGCGAGGATGATAAAGACTCCATGGGAAATCGGGCGAATGCGCGAAGACGGGCTGAAGCAGAGCGCGGCATACTCTCGCGTGGCAAAATGCTACGTGGAGGGGATGACCGACGTGGAGTTCCAGATAGAGATAGAGCGAGTGCTTCGCCAGGAGGGGTGTCTCGGATATCCACGTGTGGCCGGCCATATGATGGAAATCAATATGGGCAGCCTGCTTGCCGGCGACAACGCCGACGAGCCCTCACCTTACGACTTCTCTATGGGAGGAGCGGGCACAGACCCATCGCTGCCAGTCGGCGCGAGCGGACTTACGATGCTCCCCGGCATGGCCGTGATGCTCGACATGAACGGCGGCTTCAACGGTTATCAGACCGATATGACCCGCTGCTGGTGCATCGAGCGTATACCCGAGGCCGCTCAACGGGCCAACGACTGCTCACGCCGCATACTGCGCGACCTCGAGAAATTCGGAGTGCCGGGTGCGGAGATTGGTGAGATGTATCGCCGCGCAGAGAAGATAGCCGCCGACTGCGGACTCTCCGCGCACTTCATGGGCCACCGCCACAAGGTGCGGTTCATCGGCCACGGCATAGGCATTGAGCTCAACGAAGGCCCGGTGATAATGGAGCGCAACAAGATGCCGCTCGCAGCCGGAATGACCCTTGCCATAGAGCCAAAGTTCGTGATTCCAGGCATAGGGGCTTTAGGCATTGAAAACACTTACGTGGTGACTGAGCAAGGACTCGATAACCTCACCCCACACCCCGAGGAACTGGAGACACTCTGACAGGCCGCCAGGACGGCACAATGACAAGAAGTCATCATGACAAGTCATCATGACATAATGACATTATGACATTATGACATGATGACATGATGACATGATGTCAAAACAAAAAGAAAAAAAGACCTTGATGAATCTGAAAGAAGATTTGAAGTTGCCGGTGTTCCGGCTAATAGGAGAGACCGCCGACCGCATGGGCCGCGAGGTATATGTGGTGGGAGGCTATGTGCGCGACATATTTCTGAAACGTCCGAGCCAGGATATAGACTTTGTGACCGTGGGGAGCGGCATAGAGCTAGCCACTGAGGTGGCCGCCGCTTTGGGGCGCAGCAAGTCGCTCAACGTATACGCCAACTACGGCACCGCGCAGGTGCGCAGCGGCGACCTCGAATTGGAGTTTGTGGGCGCGCGCAAGGAATCATACCACCGCGAGAGCCGCAACCCGATAGTCGAAGACGGCTCCTTGGAGGATGACCAGAACCGCCGCGACTTCACAATCAACGCCATGGCGATTTGTCTCAATGCCGACCGCTTCGGCGAACTTGTTGACCCGTTTGGCGGCATAGCCGACCTCAGCCACGGACTGATACGCACGCCGCTCGACCCGGACATCACATTCAGCGACGATCCTTTGCGCATGATGCGCGCCATACGCTTCGCCACGCAGCTTGGATTCAGCATAGTGCCAGAAACTTTTGAGGCCATCAAGCGCAACCGCGAGCGCATCGACATCATAACCAAAGAGCGCATCAACGATGAGCTCGGCAAGATAATCCGCTCACCCCGCCCGTCGCAGGGCTTCAAGCTGCTCGACCGCGCAGGACTGCTCGAGCGCATCATGCCCTGGCTATGCGACCTCAAGGGAGTGGAGATAATGGAGGGCAAGGGACATAAAGACAACTTCAACCACACCCTGCAGGTGCTCGACAATGTGGCCGAGCGCACCGACAACGAATGGCTCCGCTGGGCCGCGCTGCTGCACGACATAGCAAAGCCCACTACCAAGAGATACGACGAAAAGATAGGCTGGACATTTCACAACCACAACTTCATCGGCGAGAAGATGATCCCGAGGATATTCCGCAAGATGAAACTGCCGATGAACGAGAAGATGAGATATGTGGCCAAGCTCGTGGGCCTGCACATGCGTCCGCAAAGCGTGGGCGAACAAGGGGTGTCGGACTCCGGGGTGCGCCGTCTTATCACTGAGGCCGGGCCTGACCTTGACGACCTGATGCTCTTGGCGGAGGCCGACATCACGTCGAAAAACCCCGCCAAGGTGCGCCGCCAGCTTGCAGGCTTTGCCAAGCTGCGCGAACGCATGGCCGAAATCAACGACGCCGACGCACTGCGATGCTGGAAAAACCCGGTAAACGGTCTCGAGATCATGGAGCACTTCGGCCTCAAGCCGGGAAAGGAGATCCAGCTCATCAAAGATGCGGTGAAAGAAGCCATAATGGAGGGCGAGATACCATACGAGCACGACGCCGCCTGGCAATACGTGCTTCACGAAGGTCCGGCCATACTGCAAAAAAATTTAAAATAAGAGAGTTGCATTTGGCCATGTAAGAAAAAATTATTAATTTTGCGAGCCGATTATATCCAGATTAATAGTCATTTGGGGATACCGGGCGTGCTTTGGCCGGCATAAACGGTTGAAAGAATGACATTTAACTCTACAAACAAATCTAAAAAGTGGATACTTTAAGTTACAAGACAATTTCAGCCACCCCCGAGACAATCGAGAAGAAATGGGTGGTAATTGACGCAACCGACCAGGTGTTGGGCCGTCTCTGCAGCCAAGTTGCAAAGATTCTGCGCGGCAAGAACAAAGCCAGCTACACTCCCAACATGGACTGCGGTGACAACGTAATCATCATCAACGCTGACAAGGTGGTCCTTAACGGTGACAAGATGGACAAGCGTGAATATCTCCGTTACACCGGCTATCCCGGTGGACAGCGCAGCTTCACTCCGCGCGACCTCATGGAGAAATCACACAAGGTGACAATGAAGGGCAAACACCCCCTCTTCATCAAGGTTGTAAAGGGTATGCTCCCGAAGAACAAGCTCGGAGCGAAGCAGCTCACCAACCTTCACGTGTTCAACGGCTCAGAGCATCCTTTTGCCGACAAGAACCCGATTGAATTAGACATCAACAAAATGAAATAACGACGAAGATGGAAAAAGTAAATGCAATAGGTCGCCGCAAAGCGGCGGTGGCAAGAGTATATCTCACAGAAGGCAATGGTTCGATCATTATCGACAAGCGTCCTATTGACGTGTATTTTCCCTCTTCGATACTCCAGTATGTCGTGAAGCAGCCCCTCAACACACTTGAGGTAGCTGACAAGTACGACATCGTGGCACACCTCGACGGTGGTGGCTACAAGGGACAGGCAGAGGCACTCCGTCTCGCCATAGCCCGCGCACTGGTGAAAATCAACCCCGAGGACAAGTCGACTCTCCGCAAGGAAGGCTTCATGACTCGCGATGCCCGCGAGGTGGAGCGCAAGAAACCGGGTCGTCCGAAAGCACGCAAGCGCTTCCAGTTCTCCAAGCGTTAATATCGATAAGTGTTTAGTATCTAAATCTTGCGGATGGACACGTTCCCTACCGCATGATTGTTTTCAACAAGAAGAACGTAAACAAACCAGACAAAACAAATGGCAACACCAAAATTTGACGAGCTTCTTGAGGCAGGCTGCCACTTCGGCCACCTCAAGCGCAAATGGAACCCCGCAATGGCTCCCTACATCTTCATGGAGCGCAACGGTATCCACATCATAGATTTATATAAGACGGCAGCCAAGATCGAAGAGGCAGCTAACGCACTCAAGCAGATTGCAAAGAGCGGCAAGAAAGTTCTCTTCGTGGCAACAAAGAAGCAGGCTAAGGAAGCAATCAAGGAGAAAGCCGGCGCAATCGGCATGCCTTACGTGATTGAGCGTTGGCCGGGCGGTATGCTCACCAACTTCCCCACTATCCGCAAGGCAGTGAAGAAGATGACCACCATCGACAAGATGGACAAGGATGGCACATTCGACAACTTGTCGAAGCGTGAGAAACTCCAGATACAGCGTCAGCGCGCCAAGCTGGAGAAGAACCTCGGTTCGATCGCCGACCTCGGCCGTCTCCCGTCAGCCCTCTTCGTGGTGGACGTGATGAAAGAGCACATCGCTGTGGCAGAGGCCAAGCGTCTCGGCATACCTGTGTTTGCAATCGTCGACACCAACTCTAACCCCGCCGACATCGACTACGTGATTCCGGCCAACGATGATGCTTCAAAGAGCATCGAGATCGTGCTCGACGCTGTGACAGCAGCCATGGCTGAGGGACTCGAGGAGCGCAAGGTAGAAAAGATCGACAACCCTGAGGAGAAAGAGGCAGAAGATGCCGATGCAGCTCCCAAGCGTCGTCGCGTGCGCCGCAACGAGGCTCCCAAGGCTGAGGAAGCAGCCGCCGAGGCTCCCGCAGCTGAAGCAGCAGCAGAGTAATCATACTTAACAAGTAACAAGACAATGGCAGTAAGCATTGAAGATATCAAGAAACTGCGCCACATGACCGGCGCAGGCATGATGGACTGCAAGAACGCACTCGCAGAGACTGAGGGCGATATCCAGGCAGCCATCGAGATTATCCGTAAGAAAGGTCAGGCAGTGGCCGCCAAGCGTGAAGACCGCAACGCCGCAGAGGGTTGTGTGTTCGCCGGCGTCAACGGCAACTTCGCAGCCATCGCGACCCTGAAGTGCGAGACTGACTTCGTGGCAAAGAACGAGTCATTCCGTGCTTTGGCCAAGAAGATTCTCGAAGCTGCTCTCGCAGCTAAGGTGAAGAGCCTCGATGAGCTCAAGGCTCTCGAACTCGAAGGCCGCACCATCGAAGCCCTCATCACCGACGAAATCGGTAAGACAGGCGAAAAGATGGAGCTCGGCGACTTCGAGTGGGTTGAAGCTCCCACCGTTGCTGCTTACAACCACTTCAACGACAAGCTCGCAGCCATCTGCGGCTTCAACGTGGAGGGTCTCGATGCCCAGGTGGGCCGCGAGGTGTGTATGCAGATTGCCTCGATGAACCCTGTGGCTATCTCACGCAACGATGTTGCTCAGGAGACTATAGACCAGGAGATCAACGTGGCTATCGAGAAGACCAAGCAGGAGCAGGTTGTCAAGGCTCAGGAGGCTGCGCTTCGCAAGGCCGGTCTCAACCCCAACCACTTCGACTCTGAAGACCATATCGAAAGCAACATCTCCAAGGGCTGGATCACAGCTGAGGAGGCTGAGAAGGGTCGTCAGATTATAAAGGAGGCTGGTGAGGCTAAGGCTGCCAACCTGCCCGAAGCAATGATTCAGAACATCGCCAATGGCCGTCTCAACAAGTTCTTCAAGGAGAACTGCCTTATGGAGCAGGCTTATGTGCAGGATGCCAAGATCACTGTGGGTCAGTTCCTCGACCAGACAGTCAAGGGTCTCGTGGTGGTTGACTTCAAGCGCGTCAACCTCAACGAAGACTAATCTTCGACATAGATTAAGCTAATCAGCCCGAAGCATAACGCTTCGGGCTGATTTCTTTATAGGGCTAATAAGGCTAATAGGGTTAATAGGGCTAATAGGGCTAATAGGGCTAATAGCAAACCCATATGACCTATTTGACCTATTTGACCTATTTGACCTATTTGACTTGTCGGACTTATCGGTTTTCGATTTGTGGCGGGTTTATCAGGTAGACCTTCTCGGTGGCGCGTGTGATAGCTGTGTAGAGCCAGCGATAGAAGTCGGGGCCTATAGCGTCGGGGGCTATGCCCCCCATGTCGATGTACACATGCTTCCACTGACCACCTTGTGCCTTATGGCATGTGACGCAGTAGGCATACTTCGCCTGCAACGCATTGTAATAAGGGTCGACGAGCGCAGCATTGATTCTTTCTGAAATTTCACCTTCGTGCTCCGCGAGCACAACATTGTAGAAACGCTCCATCTCTTGCCGAGGGATTGCCGGCCCCTCTGCGGCGAGGCTACGGAGCATCACCTGCACATTGGCCACAGAGCCATCAGACAAGCGAAGCTCCACCTCAGTGAAGAAACGTCCATATACCTTTTCAGTCTTTCCCACCCACGTCACCTCGGCTACATCACCATTGGCAATAAGCGTCTTCAGCTTGTTTTTTGCCGCCCAATAATAGTCATTTTTCGAGATTACGATGCGGTCGCCACGTTCGAGTGGCTCCTCGGCATACATCACCATGTTTCTTACAGCCTGATTGAATCTGTTTGCACGCTTGTTGGAACGGGTAATAATCAAAGTCTGGTCCTCCCCCACCGTCGCGAAAGAGTCAGCAAGCTCATCGGCAAGTTCTGCCGACGTTATAGCCACAAAATCATCGAGCCCCTGATAGTCGAGAGGGGGGAAATCATGGCAATCCGGGCGGAGCAGACAACCACGCACTATCGTGGCATTGTGGATTATACCACTGTCGGCAGTCTGGCGCACCGGCACATCGAGCGAGAAGCAGAAAGGATTTAGGCCTATGGCGCGTAGCCTCTCCGGGTCCATGGCCGTTGAGGCAGACTGACCCACCGGAGGGAGCTGAGCCTCATCGCCCACCAAGAGCAACTTGCAGCCCGGAGCCGAATATACATAAGCGGCGAGCACATAAAGCAGGCTGCTGCGAGAGTCATGGGGATTATCCGGAATAAGAGATGCCTCATCGACTACGAAAAGCGTGTCCTTCGCCTGGTTGGGAGCGACAAACCAAGTCTGCTGACCGGTGCCACCGGCAGAAGTGACCGGGCGATACAGACGGCGGTGGATAGTCGAGGCCGGAGCACCGGCAAACGAAGAGGCCACCTTGGCAGCGCGGCCCGTGGGGGCCAACACCACGACCGGCATGCGAAGCTCGCGCATGGCAGCAATCAGCGCACCCATCAGGCTTGTCTTACCCGTGCCCGCATAGCCATTGAGCACAAACACATCGCGGGGAGCTGCGGAGACAGCGAAATCTGCGGCTGCGCAGAGAAGAGTGCGCTGATGAGGCAGAGGCTCAAAAGGGAGCAAATCAAGAGCCTTGGCCGACAAACGGCCACCGGGAGTCTGAAGCATGGTTAAAATTATTAAAATATAGTCAATTCAATATCCGCAAATTGAGAAAAAATTGTTAACTTTGCAACATGAAAGCGCAAACAAGCGCAATAGCCTTGCAAGCGCATAAACAAAGCTTCGTAAAATTAGATAAAAAAGCTGAAAAACGCAAGTTTGTTGCATACAAGATATGCAAGAGGAGCAATAATCCCGGACTGCGCGGACACAGAAAAAAATAGAAACAGGTATTAAACAAAACCCAAATTAAATAACAAAGACATGAGAATTGAAAAAGTTATCGGTCGTGAGATACTTGACTCACGCGGCAACCCGACAGTCGAAGTAGATGTGATTCTTGAAAGCGGCGTAATGGGCCGTGCAGCAGTGCCGAGCGGCGCATCGACAGGCGAGAACGAGGCACTTGAGCTTCGCGACGGCGACAAGAGCCGCTACATGGGCAAAGGTGTGCAGAAGGCAGTAGCCAACGTGAACGGCCCCATCGCAGAGGCCCTCATCGGTCACAGCGCACTCGACCAGATCGGTGTAGACGAGATCATGCTCAAGCTCGACGGCACAGCTACGAAGTCAAACCTCGGAGCCAACGCTATCCTCGGTGTGAGCCTCGCCACTGCCAAGGCAGCCGCTAACTATCTTGACATGCCTCTCTACCGTTACATCGGTGGATGCAACACATACGTACTCCCCGTGCCTATGATGAACATCATCAACGGCGGCGCACACTCCGACGCACCTATCTGCTTCCAGGAGTTCATGATTCGTCCGGTGGGTGCCCCCACTTTCAAGGAGGCTATCCGCTGGGGCACAGAGGTGTTCCACAACCTCAAGAGCGTGCTTAAGGCTCGCGGCCTCGCCACTGCAGTAGGCGACGAGGGTGGTTTCGCACCGAAGCTCGAAGGCACTGAAGATGCCCTCAATGTAATCATGGAGGCCATCAAGAAGGCAGGTTACGAGCCCGGCAAGGATATCACTATCGGTCTCGACGTTGCTTCTTCTGAGTTCTACGAGGATGGCAAATACCACTATTCACACCTCAACAACGGCACAAAGAAAGAGGAGAACGGCAAGACACTTACCAGCGACGAGCAGGCTAAGTATATGGAAGAGCTCATCAACAAGTATCCTATCGACTCAATCGAGGACGGTATGGCCGAGAACGACTGGGAAGGCTGGCGCAAGCTCACTGAGCTTATCGGCGACCGTTGCCAGCTCGTGGGTGACGACCTCTTCGTGACCAACGTGAAGTATCTCGAACGCGGCATCTCTGAGGGTTGCGCTAACTCAATCCTCGTGAAGGTGAACCAGATCGGCTCACTCACCGAGACACTCCGCGCCGTAGAGATGGCACAGCGCAACAACTACACTGCCGTTATCTCACACCGTTCGGGTGAGACTGAGGATGCCACCATCGCCGACATCGCAGTTGCCACCAACGCAGGTCAAATCAAGACCGGTAGTGCAAGCCGTTCAGACCGTATGGCCAAGTACAACCAGCTTCTCCGCATCGAGGAGGAACTCGGCGACCGCGCAGTATACGGTTACAAAAAAATCAAGAAAGTGTATTGATAATCGCGCATAGCGACACAATACTCCATAAAAAAGACCGGAAGTCACTTGACTTTCGGTCTTTTTTTCGTACTTTTGCGAAACGACATCAGGCATATTTTATTTAAAACCATAATACATGAACGAAGACGAGAAAGTTTACACAACTGAGACCGGCTTGCCCGAGAACGCATTTCGCGAGCTTGGGGCCGACGAACAGTATGTGCCGGTGATGAAACCGGCACACGACCAGAAGGAGGTAACGCCCTATTCGGTGGGCATGGGCTTGCTCATGGCCGTCGTATTCAGCGCGGCAGCGGCCTACTTAGGTCTGAAAGTGGGCCAGGTGTTTGAAGCGGCGATACCTATCGCCATCATAGCCGTGGGCCTCAGCAACGCCTTGGGCAAGAAGAATGCCTTGGGTCAGAATGTCATCATCCAGTCGATAGGAAGCTGCTCGGGCGTGATAGTGGCCGGAGCCATCTTCACCCTCCCCGCGCTCTACATATTGCAGGGCACATATCCCGACATCGTGGTGAATTTCTACCAGATATTCCTCAGCTCACTGCTTGGCGGCATATTGGGCATATTGTTCTTTATACCGTTCCGCAAATACTTCGTCAAGGATATGCACGGCAAGTATCCCTTCCCCGAAGCCACGGCCACTACGCAGGTGCTCGTGTCGGGCATGGCCTCAGACGCAGAGGGAGGCTCGAAGTCAGGTCAGGCCAAGACTCTCGTGGTGGCATCGCTGATAGGTGGTATCTACGACTACATCGTGGCCACGTTCGGCTGGTGGGCTGAGACCGTGACGAGCACAGCCTCATCGTGGGGACACACCATCATGGAGAAGACCAAACTCGTGCTCAGCTGCAACACCGGTGCTGCGCTATTGGGCCTTGGCTACATCGTTGGCCTCAAATATGCCTTCGTGATATTCGCCGGTTCGATATTCGTATGGTGGATAGTCATACCGCTGCTCGGCACATATGGTTCGGCTGAGTTTGCAGCCATGTCGCCCGACGTGATATTTAAAGACTACGCCCGCATGATAGGCATCGGCGGCATAGCAATGGCCGGAGTGATCGGCATCGTGAAGAGCTGGCCCATAATCTGCAACGCCGTGGGCTTGGCCGGACGCGAATTTAAAGGTGGCGCAGCCAAGGCCAACGAAGTCCGCTGGCAGGTTGACCTCTCCATGAAGAAGGTGGTATTCTTCATCATCATCGCCCTCGCAGCGGTGCTGATATTCTTCTGGGCAGGTGTCATCAACACATTCTGGCAGGCATTGGTGGCATGGTTTGTGGTGACTGTGATCGCATTCCTCTTCACCACAGTGGCAGCTAATGCAATTGCGATAGTCGGCAGCAACCCTGTGAGCGGCATGACACTCATGACCCTTATCATCGCCTCAGCCATCTTCGTGGCTATAGGCCTGAGCGGCACGAGCGGCATAGTGGCCTCTATGGTTATCGGCGGCGTGGTCTGCACGGCGCTCTCCATGGCCGGCGGCTTCGTGACCGACCTGAAGATCGGCTATTGGCTCGGATCTACACCCAAGAAGCAGGAGTCTTGGAAATTCTTAGGCACTTTGGTATCGGCAGCCACAGTGGGCGGTGTTATCATCGTGCTCAACAAAGTGTATGGCTTCACCGGCGACAACGCGCTCGTGGCACCTCAGGCCAACGCCATGGCCAAGGTGATCGAGCCTCTGATGATGGGTGGCGACACCCCCTGGATTCTCTATATGGTGGGTGCAATCTTGGCATTGATACTCAACTGGCTCGGAGTGCCGGCATTGGCATTCTGCTTGGGCATGTTTATCCCACTGTCGCTCAACACCCCGATGCTTGTGGGTGGTGCAGTGTCATATTTCGTGAGCAACTCATCTAAGTCAAAGGCCGTAAATGATGCAAGGCGCGACCGGGGCACATTGCTGTCGTCAGGACTGATTGCCGGCGGTGCGCTCTTCGGAGTGTTTGCGGCAATCACACGCTTTGCAGGCTTCGAATATACCACTCCCGGCAGCATGGAGCTTACGCAGATACTCGGCTGCGTGGCCTACCTGCTCCTTATCGGCTATCTCATCTGGGACAGCTGCCGCGCCAAGGCATGATGCCGATTAGAAATATGGAACCCATAGAAACGTACAATGCCGCAGAAGCCCATAAAAACCAGCCTATGGTAAGCGTCGTGATGGTCGCCTACAACAGCGCGAAATATATCAACGATGCAATCAGAGGTGTGGTGAGACAGCGCACCGGCTTCCCCATCCAGCTCGTGGTGTCAGACGATGCCTCGACCGACGATACGGAGGCAATTGTGGCCAAATGGGTGGCAAGATATCCCGACATTGTGGAATATCACCGCAATGCCGTGAATCTTGGAGTGCAAGGCAATTATCTTGAGGCGTTCAAACATTGCCGGGGCAAGTACCTGGCAATGTGCGACGCCGATGACTACTGGACCTGCCGCGCCAAATTGGCGCGGCAGGTGAGATATATGGAGAAGCATCCGGAATGCGCCATCTGCTTCCACCGCGTGATAAACTACTACGAGGAGAGCAGAGAGATGAGCCTTAGCAACGGCGGAGGCAAAGCGATGCAAATACATAATGCCTACGACCTGTCGCAGCGCAACGTGATAACCAACATGAGCGTATTGTCGCGCATGTCGCTGCTTGATTTTGACAACCTGCCCGGTTGGCTCAGCGAGGTGCGGCTGCTCGACTATGCGATGCACATGCTCTTTGCTGCATCAAGGCCGGAAAATACCATCCACTTCTTCAAGCGCCCGATGGGGGTATATCGCCACTCGGCAGAGGCGATATGGACCATGACCGAGAAGAACGCACGGATACAGATGGCCATAGATGTGCGCAAGCATCTGATTGAGGAGTTTGCTGACCGCCCTGACCTGGTGGCCAATCTGGAGCGGGCGTGTGCTGACATGCAGAGAAACATGGACAAGCCGGATGCCCCCGCCAAGCGAAAATTGCTGAGCCGAGTGCGCGCCACAGTGTCAAGACTGCTGCCGGTGCCCCGACCATAGCAATCACAGCCACCGATTACAAAACTTCATAACTCATAACTCTGACTTAACACATAAAACACGTGGATGACAATCTGAAATCGCGGACTGCGAAGGGGATAGCATGGGGCGCAATAGGTAGCGGTGGCGTGCAGGTGCTCAACTTGGTGTTCGGCCTCTTTCTTTCGCGAATACTCACCCCGTCCGATTACGGCATAGTTGGGTCTCTGGTGATTTTCTCCACATTGGCCGGAGTATTCTCCGAGAGTGGATTTGTGCTTGCCATTGTAAACAAGCGAGATGCCACGCGCGATGACTACAATGCTCTCTTCTGGTTTTCCATAGCAATGAGTCTTACGCTTTATTGTATATTGTGGCTTTGCGCACCGTTGATAGCGGGGTTCTATCGTCAACCGGAGATGATAAAGCTGTCGCGATTCCTGTTTGTAGGTTTTGTGCTGTCATCCACGGCCTCTGCGCCGGCCGCCTATATGTTTCGCAACCTGATGGTGAAACAGCGCACCAAGGCGCAGCTCACGGCGTTGACCATATCGGGCATAGTGGGTGTGGTGACGGCTATATGTGGATTATCATATTGGTCACTTGCGTTTCAGACGGTGACTTATGTTGGGGTGAATTCGTTGCTGCTGTGGCGCATCTCGCGCTGGCGTCCGCAGTTATCGTTCAAGCCGGGAGCATTGCGCGGCATGTTGTCGTTCAGCATGAAGCAATTGGCTGTCTCCGTTTTCAATATTGTCAATACCAACATCTTTGCCGTGCTGTTAGGCCGCTTCTACGGTATGCGTACCACCGGATTCTACACCCAAGGCAACAAATGGACCACCATGGGTTATGGCACGATAAGCGGCACCATCAACAGCGTGGGGCAGCCGGTGCTTCGTGAGGCAGCCGACGACGGCACACGGCTGTTGAGGGTATTTCGCAAGCTGCTGCGTTTCACATCTTTTGTATCATTTCCCTGCATGTTCGGGCTTGCTCTTGTATCGAAAGAGCTTATCGTGATAGCCGTTACCGACAAATGGCTCGACAGCGTGCCTGTGATGCAGATATTATGCGCCGGCGCGGCATTCCTGCCTATAGGTGTGCTGTGCGGCAACCTGTTCAACGCTATGCGGCACCCCGACATATACCTTTGGAACACCATCGGCCTGGGTTGCGTGCAATTGGGATCGTTGGTCGTGACATTCAGGTTCGGTTTGGAGACTATGCTTATGGCATATTCCGTCATCAATGCTTTGTGGTTAATCGTATGGCAGCGGTTCGTGTGCCGCAGCATCGGACTCACACTTTGGGAATTCGTCAAGGATATAGCACCCTTTGCGCTGATATCGGCGATTGTGATGATGGTTACATATATTGCCACCGTCAGCCTGACTAATCTTTGGATATCGTTAATTGTCAAGATGACAATGGCGGCAGCTCTCTACTCGATTATAATGTGGAGCCTGAAAGCGGAAGTATTTCGCGAGACACTCAGCTACTTGCGCTTGCGCAAGTAACCGGGGTCTTGTGGTCGTCGGCTGAGGCTCTTTTCCCCACATGGTCGTTGGCGGCGCCTCCTCTCCCCCGGCTCGCGATGCAACGTCTGCGAACGCATGTTCACAAAACATACGCGTCAATCCAAGCTGCATCGCGAACTGGGGGAGAGGAGGCGCCGCCGACGACCACAAAGAAATGGATAACTAAGACTGCTTGGTTGTTTATTCTCAAAAAGTTTGTTACCTTTGTATTATGATTGACTTTGGCATTCTTAGGATGCCTTAATACCGAATTGTTATGTGTGAAGAGAGACTTGTGGGCGAAAGCGGAGTGATTCGTTATCCG
>CAJTYC010000027.1 GCA_910584185.1 uncultured Muribaculaceae bacterium | reverse complement strand
TGGCTATCGGAGCATCTTCGCCTCCCCGCCTCAGTGCGTCCGCTGAACAGTTACAGTGCAATACCCTACATGTTAATATATGTTAATTGGATTGCTAATTGTTCAGTTAAGGTTTGCGGAACAAGCTTCCGTCACTGAACATTTGCATATTTAAGTTTTTTTAGTTTTATTTGTAAGTTTGAAGCATGAGCGGACGAAGGGGCAACGAATCACACAGACAAATATCGACAGCATAATATGGAGAGCAATAACGATATAGAACTCGCGCGCAAGATAATCGAGCAGACAGGAGCGAGTCTGTTTCTTACAGGCAAGGCGGGCACGGGAAAGACCACATTTCTGCGCAATCTGCGAACCTCGAGCCGCAAGCGCATGGTGGTATGCGCACCTACGGGCATAGCTGCCATCAATGCCGGAGGGGTGACTTTGCATTCCTTCTTCCAGCTTGATTTCGGCGTGTATGTGCCGGGCATGAAGCGAGAGAGCAAGGGGCGCGTAGCATTCAGCAAGGAGAAAATCAGGATTATCCGCGGCCTCGACCTTCTGGTCATCGATGAGGTGTCGATGGTACGTGCAGACCTGCTCGATGCCGTAGACAGTGTGCTGCGCCGTTACCGAGACCGCACGCTCCCCTTTGGAGGTGTGCAGCTGCTACTGATAGGCGACCTGCAGCAATTGCCGCCGGTGGTGGTGGAGCATGAGCGCCAATTGCTTGAGGCCAATTACCGCTCGCCATACTTTTTCGACAGCCACGCCTTGCAGCAACTCGACTATGTCACCATAGAGCTTTCGAAGGTGTATCGCCAGAGCGACTCCAACTTTCTCGACCTGCTCAATGCCGTGCGCGACAACCGCGCCGACGCGGAGGTGCTCAGGCGGCTCAACGAGCGCTATGTGCCGGGCTTCAATCCGGACGACTCCGAGGGTTACGTGAGGCTAACCACCCACAATCACCTTGCCAATATGGTCAACGAACGGAAACTCGCGGCGCTGCCCGGCGAGCCTTACGAGTTTGTGGCCAAGGTGAGCGGCAACTTCCCGGCTTCCTCCTATCCGGCGGACCTGAAGCTGACGCTAAAAGAGGGTGCTCAAGTGATGTTCATAAAGAACGATACGGGTATGGACCGCCATTACTACAACGGTATGATGGGCAAAGTCACAACCATCGACGACGAGGGTCTTGTAGTGACACCCGACGACGGTTCGGACCCGATCAACGTGGAGCCGGTGGAATGGGAAAACACAAAGTTTGAGATCAATGAGGAGACCAACGAGATCAGCGAGAAAGTCGACGGCGTGTTCTGCCAAATACCGCTCAAATTGGCCTGGTCTATCACTATACACAAGAGCCAGGGCCTCACTTTCGACCGTGCCATCATAGATGCCTCTGCCTCGTTCAGCCACGGCCAGACATATGTGGCGCTGTCGCGATGCCGCACCTTAGAAGGTATGGTATTAGGGCGTCCGCTCTCGCCAAACGCCATAATCAACGACATGACCGTAAGCGAGTTCATGCGTTATCATGCCGACAATGGCCTCGACGGCGAGAAGGTGGAGTCGATGGTGTCGGCTTATCGTCTCAACCTCGCTGCCGGCATGTTCAACTTCCGCACAATCTTCAATGCAGTGGAGGGAGTGAGCCGGATTTTCGATGAGAATTTCTTACGCCTCTACCCCACTCAGGTGCAGGAATATGCAATGAACACGCTGCGGATGCGCGAGCAGCTTCTAAGCGTGGGCGACCGCTTCACGATGCAGCTCTATCAGCTCCATCAGTCCGGACAGAATGCACAGCTTCTCAAGCGCATCAAGGATGCCTCCAATTATTTCTTAGGCCAGCTTAAAACGCTTATGGAGTGGACAGAGGCTATGCCATCTGACCACGATAACCGCAACGTTGCGATGAAGCTGAGGGAGAGACTCGAGCTTCTTGAGGGTGTAACCGAGATTCGCAAGACGCTACTCGAGACCTTCAAGGATGAGGATTTCAACGTGGACCGCTATCTCGACATAAAGGCTGAGGGGGCGTTCAAACGGGGCAACAAGCAGCAACGTGTGCGCGTGCAGACCTCGAAAGCGGCTAACCGTTCGGAAGACAACATAAATCCGGTGCTTTTGCAACAGCTCATAGCCTGGCGCAAGAAAAGAAGCGAGGCAGAGGGGAAGGCAGCTTTTCAGATATGCCATACACGCACGCTTATGTTCATTTCGAATTATCTGCCGGTGTCGTATGATGAGTTGCTTATGCTTCCCACCATCGGACCGGCCATAGTGAAGCGCATAGGCGACGACGTGCTCGACATAGTTGACGCATACCGCGCCGAGCATCCCGATGCCCTATGCCTGCAACTATCGCAATTATCAGCAAAAAGCCCGTCTCATAACAAGGTTTAAGCCGGGACCCACAAGGTTTTAACGCCCCGTCCTTTTCATGTAAGACGGGGCATTAATGCGAAATTTTGTCAGAGGTTAAAATAGAATGTGCCGAACGACAGGGGGACGTAGAAGTCGTAGGTGACGTTGCGTAGCACGTAGTCGGTGCTGAAAGCTTGCTGGTCCACACCCTTGTCCCATTGGTCAGTCCATGGGTTCCAGGCGTTGAGCACATTCACGTTATACTGCACACCGTTATATTGGTAGCTCACCACGAGTGGGAGCACGCGCCATACGCCCATTGCATCGTAGCCGTTGGCAATCACTTTCATAATGCCGCTGTTGGCGGAATTGTTGACCGTAATCGTCGGGCTTATTACGACCGTTGGATTGTAGCCATTGTTCCATGGGTTGCCCCATGCCGGAGGTGGCGGTGGACCGGGATTATAGGCAGGGCCGAAGCCACCCCCGAAACCGGGACCGCCAAAGCCCGGACCGCCAAAACTACCGGAAGGGCGGAAACTGCCACCCGAACCGGGAGCCGGCAGACTATTCTGCGCCGAAACGCCGAACGCAGAGACCGCCAAGACGACAGCCATTGCGGCCAACGACTTAAGCAACTTCTTGATATGTAAAAAATGTGTTTTCATAAGCGTATATTTAATGCGAACCTTAATCTCCTATTTTATTATCATAACAAATTATGCGGTTTAATTCCTATTGTGGGGTCACGTTAAATTTTGTGGAAAGATTGAAAATTATTACATTTGCACAAAGATCAGCTTTGTGGTCGTCGGCGGCGCCTCCTCTCCCCCAGTGCGCAATGCAACGTCAACTAACGGCAATCTGAAACACTACAAGATAGCATTCAAGATAGTCCTCGAGCCCGACACACAGTCAAATAAAATTGCATAGCGTACTGGGGGAGAAGAGGCGCCGCCGACGACCACAAAGAAAATATTGATACGTAACACAATGGCAGACAATTATATAGAGAGGCGCATGGAAGAGATGCGCAGCAAGGGGCGCACGTGCGAGACCGAGCAGGAGTTTCGCAGGCGTATGCGTCAACGACGCGAAGCCGAACGGATTGCCGCCGAAAGGAAGTTAGGCAAGAATAGGCAAGAATAGGCAATGAAAGGCAATGAAAGGCAAATTTAGTTGGTGGTCAAAATTTGGGCTGATGAGCAAATTAGAGTTGCGCAAATTCGATTTTTTTGTTAATTTTGCTGATTAATGGGAACTTTATATTCCCACCTCATAGAAATATAACGCAATCATATAAAAGAAAATGGCAAAACAGGAAGATGTTTTCAAGACGATAGTGGCCCATGCCAAGGAGTATGGGTTTGTGTTTCAATCGAGTGAGATATACGACGGTCTGTCGGCAGTGTATGACTACGGCCAGAACGGTGTGGAACTCAAAAACAACATCAAACGTTACTGGTGGGAGGCCATGACCATGCTCCACGACAACATAGTGGGTATCGACTCAGCCATCTTCATGCACCCCACCATCTGGAAGGCATCGGGCCATGTGGATGCGTTCAACGACCCCTTGATCGACAATAAGGATTCGAAAAAACGTTATCGTGCCGACGTGCTCATCGAGGATGAGATTGCAAAATTTGATGAGAAAATCAACAAGGAGGTGGCCAAGGCAGCAAAACGTTTCGGCGAATCGTTTGACGAGGCAATGTTCCGCCAAACCAACCCCCGTGTGCTCGAGCACCAGCGCAAGCGTGATGAGCTGCACGAACGCTTCTCCAAGGCGATGAACGACAACGACCTCGCAGACCTGAAGCAGATTATACTCGATTACGAAATCGTGGACCCGATAAGCGGCACCCGCAACTGGACTGACGTGCGTCAGTTCAACCTGATGTTCAAGACCGAGATGGGTTCAACCGCCGACGGTGCGATGGATGTTTACCTTCGTCCGGAAACTGCGCAGGGCATTTTCGTGAACTACCTCAATGTGCAGAAAACAGGCCGTATGCGCATACCGTTCGGTATCGCACAGATAGGCAAGGCATTCCGCAACGAGATTGTGGCCCGTCAGTTTATCTTCCGTATGCGCGAGTTCGAGCAGATGGAGATGCAATTTTTCGTACGTCCCGGCGAGGAACTGAAATGGTTTGACCAGTGGCGCCAGACACGTCTGAAATGGCACAAGGCCCTTGGCCTCGGCGACGAAAAATACCGCTTCCACGACCACGAGAAGCTCGCTCACTATGCCAATGCCGCCACCGACATCGAGTTCCAGATGCCGTTCGGCTTCAAGGAGGTGGAGGGTATACACTCACGTACCAACTTCGACCTCTCGCAGCATGAGAAATTCTCCGGCAAGAAGATCCAATATTTCGACCCCGAGCTCAACGAGAGCTACGTGCCCTACGTGATTGAAACCTCTATCGGAGTGGACCGCATGTTCCTGAGCGTGCTCTGCAGCTGCTACGAGCAGCAAGACCTCGGCGGCGGCGACAGCCGCGTGGTGCTCCACTTCCCGGCACCGCTCGCGCCGGTGAAATGCGCCGTGCTGCCACTCGTAAAGAAAGATGGACTCCCTGAAAAAGCTCGCGAGATACAGCATAAGCTCCGCTTCGACTTCACCTGCCAATACGACGAGAAAGACTCCATCGGCAAGCGTTACCGCCGTCAGGATGCCATCGGCACGCCCTACTGCATCACCGTGGACCACCAGACTCTCGAAGACAACACCGTGACACTTCGCGAACGCGACTCCATGGAGCAGAAGCGTGTCAACATAGACGAGCTCGAAGGCCTCATGGCAGAGAAGGTGAGCCTCAACTCCCTGCTCAAGAAACTCCTTTAATAAACCAAGGCGCAATAAAAACAAGGCGGCAAATTGCAAGCCAACTCAAATCAGCTTATTACGCCAACTCAAATCAGCTTATAATGAAAATAGTAAAAAAGATAGCATTTGCTGTACTGACCGTCGTGGCCATGTCGTCGCTAACCTCGTGCAACTACAACTCCTTGGTTGAGAAACAGCAGAACGTGGACCAGGCTTGGGCACAGGTGGAGAACCAATACCAGCGCCGTGCCGACCTGATCCCCAACTTGGTCAACACGGTGAAAGGCTACAGCACCCACGAAGAAGAGACACTCACCAAGGTGATAGAGGCACGCGCCAAAGCCACCTCGGTGACAATCAACGCCGATGACCTCACCGAGGAGAACCTTGCCCGCTACCAGGCAGCCCAGAACGAGCTCAGCGGTGCGCTGAAATCACTGTTGGCAGTGACCGAAGCATATCCCGACCTGAAAGCCAACGAGAACTTCCTCAACCTGCAGGCACAGCTCGAAGGGACCGAAAACCGTATATCTACCGAGCGCATGCGCTACACTGAGGTGGTGCGCGACTACAACACGGCTATCAAAAAATTTCCGACTACAATCTATGCCGGTTGGTTCGGATTTAAGGAGAAACCCCAGTTCAAGGCCGAAGCCGGCGCCGAAAAGGCACCGGAGGTGAAATTCTGAGAAGGGTCACCCCTATCGCGCAATTGCAGACCGTAACAAACGGAAACACAAGAAAAGAAATGACAAGAAAATTATTATATGCAGGAATGGGAGTCGCACTTTGCGGCGCCCTTTCCTCATGTATGGACGACAGCACAGCCGACAAATATGAGGAATGGCGTCAGAAAAACGACGCTTACATCACTGCCATCGACACTGACGAATATGAGAAAATAGTGCCCGACTGGGCGCCGCAAAACTCCGTCTACATAAAATGGCACAACGACCGCAATCTGACAAAAGACAACCTCGTGGCCTTGTCGAACTCCACCGTCAGCATAAAATACGAGCTTGAGAACATCGAAGGCAAGAAGATAGAAAACTCCTACTCGGCGGCTTCGGGCGACAGCGTGTACCGCAGCACCCCCAACGCCAACGTGATGGGAATGTGGATTGCGATGACCACGATGCATGTGGGCGACTCCGCCACCGTGATTATCCCTTACCCCTCGGGCTACGGTTCGAGTACAACCTCGGCGCTCAGCCCTTATTCCAACTTGATATTCCACATGAAAATCAAGTCGATCGACGCCTTCGAAAGGCCTAATGAATAACCGACCTCAGAAGACAGTCTTGACATCATGACAAAAAAATGACATTATGACATTATGACATGATGACATGATGACATGATGACCAAATAAAAAGGATAAAACCTCAAAAAACAAGCAAAAAATACCATGAGCAGAAAGTTGTATCCGGCGGCATTGGCCGGCACCTTGGCCTTAGGCGCACTTATGGTCTCGGCTTACACATTTAAGGAATACCGCATGCTTCCGGCCGAGCCTCTCCACATGCCGCCGATGCCGGACTCAGTGATGAAGGAGAACCCTTTCAAGACGGAGGACCTGCTGAAGTCGCGCGACATACTGCCCGACCCGGCAGCAGCCGGCTGGACCACCATGGTGGCCGACAGCACCGGCCAGTTGCGTCTCGTAGGCGAGAAGGACCTGCCGGCACTCCACACCTATACCACGCGCCTCCGCGCCGACCGCTTTGCCAAGGGTAAGCTTGTACTCAACGCCACAGGCCGCGCCACTGTGAAGGTGAACGGCGAGACTAAAATCACCAAGACCACTACCGACTCCGTGGCCCAGGATTCCGACTGCCCCATCGAGCTGATGCCGAGCCGCGACTACGACATCTCGGTAGACCTGCTCACCGCACCCGACGATAAGGCGGAACCGACTTTCAGCCTGCGTTATGAGCCGGATGCCGACTACACCACAATCGATGTTCATGGAGTGCCTACACAGAGCAAACGTGTAAGCCCCTTGACCACAATGCAGGGAGAACGCGGCATGTCAGCAAGACTTTCTGACAATGGCAAGTACCTGATATTCATAACACGAGAAGTCTTCTCGCAGAACGAGACAAAATGGCGTGGCTCTCTGCGCGACGCAGTCAGCGGCAAGGTGATAAGCGAGGGTATAAACTACCGGGCACAATGGATGCCGGGCCGCGACGCCTTCTACTACACCACGGCACGCGAAGGGAAATATGACGTGTATGTGACCGAAGTGCCCTCCATGCGCACATCGCTGCTTGCCAAAGATATACCAGATGCCGACGTGAGCTTCTCACCCGACGCCCGCTACATGTTCTACTACAAGCAAGTGGAGGCCGACAAGCAGTCAGGGCCGATGCACCGTTACAGCCAGCCCGACGACCGCATGCCGCAGGACCGCGACCGCATGTACATAATGCGCTACGACACGAAGAGCCACGTCACAATCCCCCTAACCTACGGCGGAGCCACCACGTCGATCTACAACTTCACCAACGACGGCAGCAAGCTGCTCTACGGGTCCACACGCCAGACGCCCGACCGCTACCCGTTCTATCTCACCACACTGGTGGAGATGGATATGAAGACACTCGCGTGCGACACCATAGCAAAGGATATGGAGTCCACCCCGACCTCGGTGACATACTCGCCCGACGGCAAGGCACTCTTCATCACAGCGGGACCGAATGCATTCGGAGGCATAGGCGCCAACTTCGCCCCTCATGAGATTGGCAACGACTTCGACGGCCAGGGATACATATACGACCTCGCCACCGGCAAAGCACGCGCCATGACACGCGACTTCGACCCGGCCATAGAGGCTCCGGTGGTCTGGAACGCCGTGAATGGCCAGATATACTTCAGCGCCGAAGAGGGCTTCAACAAGCCTATATTCACACTCGACCCCAAGAGCGGCAAGATAACCAAACTCGCCACCGAAGTGCCATACGTGCGCACATTCTCAATCGGCGACAAAGAGGCCGCACGCCTCGCCTACGTGGGCGGTTCGTTCACACGCGACGGCGCAGCATACATGCTCGACCTCAAGAACGGCAAGTCAACACTCGTGGCCGACCCGCTGGCCGAATATACCAAGGATGTGCAGTTTGGCGACATGAAGCAATGGGTATTCACAGCCAAAGATGGCACCAAAGTGGATGGCTACATGTGTACACCTCCCGACTTCGATGCCTCCAAGAAATACCCGCTGATAGTCTACTACTACGGAGGCACCTCACCGAGCAATGCCACATTCTATCACCTCTACTCGCCGCAGGTGTTCGCATCGCGCGGATATGTGGTGTATGTGCTCAACCCGAGCGGCACCACCGGCTACGGACAGGAATACAGCGCACGCCACGTGAACGCCTGGGGCAAGCGCACAGCCGAAGAAATCATCGAGGGCACCAAGAAATTCTGCGCCGATCACCCCTTTGTCGACTCAAAGAAGATTGGTTGCATCGGTGCCAGCTACGGAGGCTTCATGACCCAGTATCTCCAGACACTCACCGACATATTTGCCTGCGCGGTGTCGCATGCCGGCATCTCCAACGTCACCTCCTATTGGGGTGAGGGCTATTGGGGCTACAGCTACAACAGCGTGGCGGCAGCCAAGCACTACCCCTGGAGCGACCCCGAGCTATACACCAAGCAAGGTTCACTCTTCAATGCCGACAAAATCCACACGCCGCTGCTCCTGCTGCATGGCACCGAAGACACCAATGTGCCTATAGGCGAGAGCATCCAGCTCTTCAACGCCTTGAAGATACTTGGCCGCGAAGTGGAATTTATCACCGTGCAAGACGAAAACCATGTGATATCGGGCTTCGACAACAAGCTCGCTTGGCAGAACACCATCATGGCATGGTTTGCCAAATGGCTTCAGGACGACCCCCACTGGTGGAACGAACTCTATAAATAGTTATGAGATTATTCATTATGAAATTATACATTAATATGGTGGCGGCTTGTTTTGCCGCCACTGTTTTGGTAGGCTGTTCGTCTAGGGGGGAGCAGGCTGCCGTAAAAGAGGAAGCCGAGCAGATCGAGAATGCTCATCTTGATGGGCGTGAGGCTGCCCGTGCGTTTATCAACCGTGAGTTCAGAGACAGCATGGAACTCCAACTCGAAATGGTAAATGCCGGCGCCACACGCGCCAAATATGACAGTCTGCCCAAATGCCGCGCTGCCTACGACTCCGCATTCATATCAACCATCCGCACCGTCCGTCCGGAGGTGGCCAGGGAATTATCGCGACGCAGTGGACGCTGAGGTGGCAAATCTCCTCATCACGGAGGCCGAACGGATCAACAGCCGGGAGTTTATCGCCGACGACCCTGTGCAGTTTCCGCGCCGGTTTGACGACTTGCGCGACATAGAGATTGCAGCGCTTCTCACAGCCGTGATATCATGGGGCAAGCGCACCATGATACTGCGCGATGCAGAGCGCATGCTCACCATGATGGAGCACCAGCCCTACCACTTCCTGACGGAGGGGGCATACGAGGCGATTGACCCCGACCGCAACATTCACCGCACTTTTTTTGGCCGCGACATGCAGTGGATGATGCGCATGCTGCACAAGATTTATCGTGAGCATGAATCGCTCGACTCGTTTGCCGCCGCCCACCATGTGGGCGACACGGAGACGCCGGCGTGGCAGCTCGCCGAATTGCTCGGCAACATAGGCCGCGAAGCCAACAGCGGCAAAAATTGTGCGCAGTGTGTGCCAACAAATCTGCGCACCACAGCGTTGAAACGACTGAACATGGCATTGCGCTGGCTCGTGCGCGACGACGGCATAGTCGATATGGGAGTATGGCGGAGCATACCGAAGTCGAAACTTTTCATACCGATGGATGTGCATGTGGGCAACACCGCCCGCGGGCTTGGCCTGCTCACACGCAAAGCCAACGACCGCAAGAGCACCGAGGAGCTTACCGCACTTATGCGCACACTCCGCCCCGACGACCCGTGCCTGTTCGACTATGCCCTCTTCGGCATAGGAGTTGAAGGGAAGTCAGTTCCCTTAGAGCCCCTCTCATAAAATAGTCACCACGATGATAAGAAAAGCACTCATAACGATAGTGGCAGCCATGTGCTGCATGTTGGCGTTCGGCGAAAATCCGAAGCGTGAATTTCGCGGGGCCTGGCTCCATGTGATAGGCCAGAGCCAATGGCAAAACAAGACCACCGCCCAGGCCAAGGCCTACATACGCGACCAGTTTGACAAACTTCAAGATGCCGGCTGCAACGCCGTGATATTCCAGGTGCGCCCCACGGCCGATGCCGTATACAAGTCTGAGCTTGAACCATGGAGTGCATGGCTCACCGGCAAGCGTGGCAAGGCTCCCAATCCGATGTGGGACCCCATGGAATATGCCATAGAGGAGGCTCATAAGCGCGGCATGGAGTTTCACGCATGGCTCAATCCTTATCGCGTCACCTCTACAGCCAAGGAGGTGCTTCCTGCCACACACGTGAGCAACAAGGAGAAACACCGTTTCTTCCGATATAACGGCCAGATACTCTTCGACCCCGCTTATCAGGAAAACCGCGACTTCATATGCGAGGTGGTGAGCGACATACTCGACCGTTACGATGTGGATGCCATACATATCGACGACTACTTCTACCCCTATCCCGCCAAGGGGCAATCGATACCCGACGATGCGAGCTACAAGAAATTTGGCAACGGCAAGAACCGTGGTGACTGGCGTCGCGAGAACGTGGACAAACTAATAGAGCAGATGCACCGTACCATCAAGGAGAAGAAACCATGGGTGAGATTCGGGGTAAGCCCCTTCGGCATATGGCGCAACAAGAGCAGCGACCCGAGGGGAAGCAACTCCAGCGGCCTGCAGAACTACGACGGGCTTTATGCCGATGTGCTCAACTGGACCAAAAACAAATGGGTAGATTATATCGCCCCTCAGCTCTATTGGAATCTTGACACAAAGGCAGCGCCGAGCCGGCACTTGGCGCAATGGTGGAACGACCATGCCAACGGCGTGGACATATACATAGGTCAGGATGTGAAGCGCACCATGGATGTTGCCGATCCCGGCAACAAAGACAATAACGAGCTCGACACAAAGGTGAAACTGTCGCGCCGCCTGCCCAACGTGCAGGGCAATGTGTGGTGGCACGGCTACTGGGTGACCGGCAACTACAAGGGGGCCGCAGACTCGCTCGCCATGAAATATCAGAGCACAATAGCATTGCCGCCGGCCTATGGCGACAAGACAAAGCACCCCAAAAGCATCAGCGACCTCAAGATAGAGGAGAAAGATGGCGACTACTTCCTGACCTGGAACAAACCCGGCAAGTCGCACAAAGAGCATGAGAGCGATGTGGTGAAATATGTGGTCTACGCATTCTATCCGGGCGAGAGCCAAGATATAGAGGACTCGCAGACAATAGTGGCCATGACACCTTACAACATGGTGAAGATAGAGCCCGAGAAAGGTATGACATTCGCAGTGACCGGCCTTGACCGGATGAACCGCGAGTCAAAACCGACATTCATATACTTTAAAAAATAACATCCAATTTGCTTATAAGGGGAAAAAGTGGTAAATTTGCGCAAGTAATCAATCTACATATATTTTGGACACAGACCCATTGCCGGCAGCACAGTTGCTGCAGATACTATCGGACGTACAAAACTTACCGGCCATACAGTTTATGGCCCCTCCAAGCTGGGCAGCTTGGTCATTTCTGATTCTCATAGTGGTGATATGCCTTGCGCTGTCGGCCTTCGTGTCGGGCAGCGAGATAGCATATTTCGGCCTGTCGCGCAGCGAAGTCGACGAACTCGAGGAGTCAGACGACACCAAAGACCAAGAGGTGTTCAAGCTCATCAAAGACCCCGAAAGGTTGTTGGCCACGATTCTCATCGCCAACAACCTTGTGAACATCACCATGGTCGTGGTGCTGACATTCGCCATAGGTCAAGTCACGGTGTTTCACTCCACTGCCGTCAACTTCTTGGTGCAGACAGTGTTCATTACCTTCCTCTTGCTGCTGTTTGGAGAGATATTCCCGAAGTTGGTGGCACGCGGACGCACCATGAAGTGGGTGCGCATGGCGCAGCCCGGCCTTAAAGCCTTCTATGTAATATTCGGCCCACTGGCCAAGATGATGGTCAAGTCCACATTTTTTGTGAACCGTGTCATCACCAAGAAAGAGGAGAATATATCGACCGACGAGCTGGAGAAAGCGCTCGAGATGTCGGACGTGAAAGAGGGCAAAGACAAGGAGATGCTCGAGGGCATCCTCTCGTTTGGCGACCGCGAGGCACGCGAGGTCATGGTGAGCCGCGTCGACGTCACGGCGTTGGAGATTCATGACACATGGGAACAGGCCATGGCGGTGATACTCGACTCCGGATATTCGCGAATACCGGTCTACAACGAATCGCAAGACTCGATACGCGGTGTGCTTTACAGCAAAGACCTACTCCCCTATTTCGACAAGGAGAACCGCCCGGACTGGCAGTCGCTCATACGCGAGGCATACTTTGTGCCCGAGTCAAGACTGCTCGGCGACCTGCTCGAAGACTTCCGCAAGCGCAAGATACATATCGCCATAGTGATCGATGAATATGGCGCCACACAAGGCATCGTCACCCTCGAGGATATCATAGAGGAAATAGTGGGAGAGATCGATGATGAATATGACGACAGCGACAAACTGTATCACAAGGTCGACGCCAACACTTATATATTCGAAGCCAAGGTGCCTATACCCGACCTCTGCCGTGTGCTCGACATCGAGGAAGAACAGCTCGGCGACATAGGTGAGGCAGAGACTTTGGCCGGTCTCTTGCTCGAAATCAAAGGGGACTTCCCGCAGACCAAAGAGACATTTGAGCGCGGGCCACTGCAGATGCAGGTGATCCAGATGGAGCGTCACCGCATAGTCAAAGTAAAAGTCAAACTGAAAAATTAGAATTTAATCGCCGTGGAAGAGGAATTTGTATATTGGCGACACAAGACGCCGGTCGGCATAAAGGTGGAGGAAGTGTGTGGCGGCTGCCGCTACACCGGGCGCGTGTGGGAGGAAATGGCACGCCAGATTTATTGCGAGAACGGTCGGGAGGCATATCGCGAGATAGGTCACTTCGCCGACGGCGCACCCTTTATTTATGGCGAAGAAAACCGCATATCGATAAGCCATTGCGCAGGGCTCTTTGTGGTGGCGACATTACCACCCACGCCTGAGGTGGAACTCGGTGAGTACAGCCGCCGTGCATGTCTCGGCATAGATGCGGAGCGTGCCGACCGCGAGCAAGTGCTTAAGCTGCGCGAACGTTTTCTCTCTGACGCAGAACTGGCCATGATACCGGCCGATGACGTGAAGGCCAATATCACAGCCTGGACAGTAAAGGAGGCCGCCTATAAAGCCGCCATGAAACCGGGCATAGACCTCCGCACACAAATCCGCATCGACAAGATGCCGGAACTCAACGCACTCGGACACGCCACGCTTATCCGCATGCATGACGAAAATGCAGAGGCCGCAAATACACCCGATGAAGAACCACTCGAACTTTACAGCTACGAGTCTGAAGGTTGCATGGTGACGATTGCATTCAGCCCAAAGTCGGCAAAATTCGGCAAGCAAAAATAAATACGCATCACAGCAGGCTGCGCAGCTGTAAAGCCACTACCGTCATGCCTATCAGGTAGATGGAGATTACACCGAGATTCGCTTTCACTTTGCAGATAAAATTTTCGAACTTTTTCATGACTTTGTTTTTTTGTTGTTATCGTATGCTGCAAAATTAGCGGCATTGACTGCAATATCATTGCAGTCAATTGTTAACAAGTGCAAGTTTGTCTAAATAAGTCTTAATATTGCCCCAAATTACTTTTACACAAAATTAAGAATAACTAAATTTGTGTAAGTCAAACAAAAAATATAGAAATTCTTGACAACCGGGCTATGAATAAAATTTCAAGCAAGCACACTCCAATCAAGAAGAATGATTAGGATAGGCTAAACCACAAACACCACAAACAGGAACAAAACAGAATCTATTCTCAAACGGAAATAACAATGGACATCGGACAAGAAATCAGGAAACGCCGTCAGGAATTACGACTCACACAACAGACGCTGGCCGACATGTCGTCTGTAAGCGTCAGAATGATAAAATCGATAGAGGGCAACTACGCCAACCCATCGATCAAGACAGTATCAAGATTGTTGGAGCCATTGGGGCTTCACATCGAGATCAAGGAGAACTCATGACATTAGCTGACCTCCACGGGGACTATGGTAGCCATGTTCAGATACCATAGATAGCCATCCACACGCTCAAAGAGGCCTGAAGCGGCGAGTGCCTTCACATAATTGCACACCTGTCGCCTATGCTTTCCTGACTCATCTACTGCGCCGAATTTATAATCGACCACCTCGGCATGGCCGTCATCATAGACCACAATCCTGTCGGGACGCATCAGCCTGCCCCCTCTGCCTCCCACTATGCTCCTTTCGTTATACACCTTGCCGGTGCCGTCAAACCAACGGGCCACCTTCTCATCGTTAATCTTTTCGCTTAAGTCTGTCTCAATTTCCGCTGCCATGGTGCGCGACACGAGCCCTTGCAGCCAGAGTTTGCGTACTGCCTCATGCAGGTCGTCGGTATGAATCACATTTTCGAGCACTGCATGCTTCAGATTGCCCTCCGACCTGGGGTCGGGATCATCCTCCTCTGCCAAGTTGCCCTCTTCGCGACATACAAGCAGATTGTCGCACGGCATATAAGATACGTATCCCTCTATCAACACTGCGCCATCATCTTCATCATCCTTCTCCTTTCGGCTCACGCTCTGCGGGCGCACACCTATCGTGGCGGTGATGGTCGTAATCTCGCTTTTGCGCACACCATTTTTCACAGCTTTCTCGATTGTCTCAGACTCACGGTTGCACTCCATATCGGCGGGAGCAAGACGTGCCACATCCGACTCCTCACGGTCGTCCAGACCACCGGCCACAAAATCGGCCAGCATATTGCCCACCGAGGGATATGACGGGGCTGCATCGCCACTCTTCTTTGACGAACCACCCGACAATTTTGCCGT
This sequence comes from uncultured Muribaculaceae bacterium, assembly GCA_910584185.1. Classification (GTDB taxonomy): domain Bacteria; phylum Bacteroidota; class Bacteroidia; order Bacteroidales; family Muribaculaceae; genus Lepagella. The sequence goes on along the minus strand of CAJTYC010000027.1, from coordinate 12,053 downwards.
GGCCCGCGCCATGATGTAGAGTTCGCGCGAAGCACGTGTGAAAGCCACATATGCTTTGTTTACGGTATCCATCCTCGCCATGTCGTAATATTCCCAGAGCAGCCCCTCATGAGGAGTGTCTTCGAGCAAGCCATTGGTATTGATGGGCAGCAATGGGGGCATTTCAAAAGGCACCTTGTCGCTGAATACCGGCTCCACCCACCGCCACTCCGAACGAGAAGAGCCACCCTTGGCATCGGCAGTCTCCCAGTTTACGAAGGGTAGGATCACGCAATCGAACTCGAGACCTTTCGACTTATGAATAGTCATGACATGCACAGCATCGGAGTCTTCGGCCGGGGTGATGGAGGCTGTGACGCGACGGCGGTCCCACCACTTCAAGAAAGAACCGATATCTGTGCTGCGATGCTCACAATATTCAAGCACCTGGTCCTGAAAGGCTGCGATATATGCGGCATCAGCCTTGCGCAGCGACTCCGGCAAGAAACAGGCGCAAACACCCTCCACGATTGCCGGTATAGATAGCGAAGGCATACGGTCGAGAATCTCAGTGACGGCATCGGTGCCGGTACAAGATTCGAGAAACAGGTCGAGTTTTTCGGCCATGCTCCCCTCCGGATGTTGCAATTCGAAGAGCTTGAAGGCTGTGGCCACATCGCTCCAATACACGCTATCGGAGGCTTTTTTCGCCTCGCCGAGTGCATTAGACTGCACATCTTCGGGGTCAATATTTTTAGGGGCAAAGCCCTTAGCCATACTCTCGAGCACACTGACGATAGTGCGCACGGCCTGTGAAGACTCCACCTTGAGCGACTGCTCGCTCTCGACGCGCACATCGCGGTGCGGCATACCCTCCGGCTCCTCGAAGTCGGCAAATGTCTTCACCACAGCCTCCGCCTCAACATTCCTGGCCACGAGAATACATATGTCGCGCTGGCGGTAGCCACGGTCGAGCATATCACGCACCATGAGCGGGAGTTTGGCGAGGCTCGAACTCATAAAGGCTTCGTTAGGTTCGTCGGTGACGCTCACCTCCACATAGCCTTCATTCTTCCGCTTGGCTGGTTGCTGCACCACGTTGGCATAAAGCTGACGGAAACTGAGGTTATCCCTTTCGGCAGCTTCCGACACGGCATCGAGACGACGTGCCGCATATTCGAAAAATGAATTGTTGAACTGCACCACGTGCAGCGCACTCCGGTAGTTGGTATTCTCGCCGGGAGCATTGCCGCGCATATGTATGTCGCGGCTGAAGTCGCGCGGCACCTTGGTGGTTATGATAGAGGGGTCGGCATTGCGGAAGCGGTATATACTCTGCTTGGCATCGCCGATTATGAGGTTGTCATTGCTGCGCGAAAGGCTCTCCTGAAGCAGTGGGCGCATGTTCTCCCACTGCAGGCGCGATGTATCCTGAAACTCGTCGATCAGGAAATGGTTGAGCGTGGAGCCGAGCCGCTCGTATACAAAGGGGGTGTCGCTCTCGTCGATTATATCGTGGAGAATGTAGGCAGTCTCCGAAAGCTCCACCGAACCGGTTTCCTCAAGATAGTCACGCCGCTTGCGGCCCACTATGCCGAAAAGGGCGAAATATGGCAGATTTTCCGCATATATATGCCACAGCCGGTAATCTTCGTCTTGGGTCAGCTTGAGGTAATTGTCGAGACATTGGGCGCAAGCCGTCATGGCCTCCGTGAGGGCGGCGATGTTTGCGTTGCTCTGAATCAGCAGCTTGCTTATGGAGTTTTTCTCGAGGCGTTCGGGCGATATATGCACAGGGTATGCCTGCACATCCGAGGCCTTAACCGGCATTTCCCCTTGCTTCAAGGCACGCAGTCGGCTTACCAAGCCTTTCACGTCGATGCTCTTTATGCCCGGTGCGAGCATTTCGGTGGGCAAGAGGGCGAATGCACGCGACGCGGCTTCTGAGAGATGTTGTGCCGCCTCAATTACCGGAAGCTCGAAATATTCTTCCAGCTGCTCGTAGAGTGAACGGAGGTCGGGGTTGGAATCGAGATAATGCTCCACCACCTTGCGTTGCAGCTTATAGTCTTCATTTTCGAGTCGGCTCACCGACTGCACGAAGTCATTATAGGGTGACGAACCGAAACCTTTGTTGAGCTTGCGCTGGAATATGTTCCACCCTTTGCCGGAGCGTGCTATCAGTTTTTTGACCCAGTATGGGGTGTCGGCGTCACGTGTGTTGGAGTCTATTTCTTCGAGGGTGCCATCGACAGCCATCTGCGAGAGGAACTCTGAGTCGAGTTCCACCTGATAGTTGTCGTTGTGGTCGGTTTCGTAAGCGAGAGTACGAAGCACAAGCTGAAAGAAGGAATCGATAGTGGACACCTTGAAGTCGGAATAATTTTCGAGCAGCAGGGCGAGGGCCTTGCCGGCGAGCGAGGCTATCTTGCCGGCTGTGACGAGCGGGGTTTCCACATCGCAGAGGTGTTTGGCGCCGCTCAGTTCCTTTACGAAATCTTCAAGATAGTCGGGACCTTTGAGGCGCATCTCCTTACCTGAGCCGGTTATTGAGGCCGGCACTTCGGCGAGCTCGAAGAGTCGGAGCAGGATGCGTTGCTGCATCTCGGCAGTGGCCTTGTTGGTGAAGGTCATGGCGAGAATATGGCGGGCAGAGTCGCCCAACTCAGCCACCGTGCGGAGCCGCGTGACACGCGGCAGGTCTTCCGACGAAATTGTAAGCAGATACCAAATATATTTCTTTGCCAACGTATAGGTCTTACCCGACCCAGCCGACGCACTGTGAAGCTCAAGCATAATCCCAGATGTTATTTTCACACAAAAATAACCAATTTTTTTGGCAAAGACAAAAATGTAGCGGTGATTTGAGGTCACCGCTACATTTCTTTTAGGCGATTGCTGCTCGCCCTTGCTTATTTTTTTGCTATTGCTTGTCTCGCTTGACTTTTAGAATGGGAGGTTCAGGGTTACGTCGGTGGCTGTGTTGGTGGCGTCGAGCGTTGTTGACGTGCGTCCTATCAGCTCCTTTACGTTGTATTGGGCATTGGTGGTGTAGTTCTTGTAGTTTTGGGTGTTGTTGACCGTCACTGTGGTGTTGGCCACCTTGTTGTCCTTCACTTTGCCCGGCGCATTCTGGTTGTAGCATCCCAAAAGACCTCCAGCATCTCGATAAGCTGTGATTTGACAGCCGGTCACTGTGTTGCCGGTCAGCACTCCTTGCTGCTCAGCAATGTAACCGCCTATGCCGCCGCATTTGTCTCCGTTGTCCCACGAGCCGGTGAGATTGTCTGGGGTACACACTATGTCGGAATCGGTTACTGTGCAGTCAGTGATGTTGCCATACACATAACCCGCTATGCCGGCGGTGTAACGGTTTCCCTTTACGGTAGCATTGTTAACGGTGACACCTGATATTGTGCCGAAATTATAGATTGAGCCAGCCACTACAGCCACACCATTGTCAGTTAGACCACTGCTTCCACCGGCAGAGATATGCTCAACATAAGCACCATCGATTGTGAAATTCTTGGCAGTACCATTGAGCGCACCGAAGAAACCGGCGGCAGTATAAGCCGTAGGAGTGACAACACGCAGGTTGGAGATGGTGTGTCCCTGACCGTCAAACGTGCCCTGAAACTTCTTGGCTGCCACGTCAGCATTAAGACCGATAGGAGTCCAAGGCTGATTGTTGAGGTCGATATCGTTGTCGAGGACAACTGTTTTGCCTAAGAAATTGTCACCGGCATTTACCATTTTGGCGAGACCGGCAAGGTCGGCTGCTGTCTTGATATGATACACGCCCTCTTCATCGGCTGTAGGATCCTTGGAGTCACCGGTCCAGAGGCTACCGCCAAACTCGTTGTCGATTATGACATTCCAGTCGGAGTTGGAGGTGAGGAGGTTGCCCACTATATTTGTGCGGAAGTTGCGCTTGTACGGCACGTTGGGGTAGCTCTTCTGCATTGCTGCGGTCGCATCAGTTGTGGTCTTGGAGCTGAGTGTCATACCCACGCTCTGGAAAAGTTCTGAAGTTTCAGCAGCAAGCACATATACCATCGCGAGGTTATCGTAAACGGTATTGTTGACAGTCACAGTCTCTCCGGCAGCGATATTGCCGGCAGAATATGTAACGGCCACATCAGTCGGCTCAGAAGCAGCACCGGTGAGCAGATTCAGCGCGGTGTATGCGGGAATCACTGTCACCACCGAATTTTGCGGATTTATACCGGCCTCCTTAGCCTGAGCAAGGTCGGCGGTAGCGATATTAACCTGCGCGAACGGACGGGTCAGCGTGGCCGTCTGCGCCGGCATGTTGGCTGTTGCGGTGAAGTCCTGCTTCACGCAGAAGAATGCGTCGAGCGCGTCATCGTTGGTGGTGACTTTCGTATAGTCTACGGTCATCACGCCTGACTCAAGGTCAAGGCCGTATGGAGAATCAGTGGCAGACCCTCCGAAACTGTCAGCCCAGAAAACGAGTTGATAAGTGGCACCCGTAATCATTGGAATCTCCACTTTAGCTTGCTTATTCTCAAAAGTAGCCGAGCCCTCGTTGAGGAGCTTTGTGCCGGCCTCGTTGTAGACACCATAGCGCAAGTGGATGGCGGAAGAGCCGTCGGCAAACGCACGAGTGGCGAAACCCGAAGGGAGTTCTGCGGTGAAAGTCACGTAACCGTCACGCCCTGCCGGCATAAGGTCATTGTCGTTAGAGCAGGCTGTCAGCAAGAGTGCGGCCGCTCCCATGGCAAGAAGATTTCTCTTTTTCATGAATGTTGATTTTATGGTTTATTGATTTGCTCCCCATGCCGGCGCAAACCGGCGTGGGGATTTTGTGATGTTACTTTTTGAATGAGTTATGATTACTTGCCGTTGATTTTGCCGGTGTTGGTGTTGCCGGTGTTGCCCCCCTCTACAAACACACAATTTATGAACCTGCCCTCGAAAGCTCCGGCAGGACCGCCATTGGTGGTTATATCTCCGTTATTGGTATTGTCCTTAAACGTAAGGTCAGTCACCGTTTGCATATAGCCAACAATTCCGCCTGCACATCCTGTGAAGTTGCCTGCTGCCGGAGCAGATGAGCCGGGATAGAGATTGTTGATGTTGCCATTGTTGACACATCCGCTTATCGTGACCACGATGTTTCTTGGTGACATACCCAATATGCCGCCCATCCCATAATCGCTTGTGCCGTAAATGGCGATACCATTTGTGCAATTCTCTATGGCGATATTTGAGGGGTCGCTACCTGTATTCGTGCCGAGAATACCGACTATCCCACCGATTTTTGACCCGGCGTTCACACCGGAATTCGCAACTATGGTGCCGGAGGTGGTGCAACCCGAGATTGTGACATTCTTCCCATATACGCGACCGGTAACTCCACCGAAAGCCTGTCCTATATCTTTTCCGGAGGCCGGTTTCTCGTAGATTGTAGTCAATGAGACGTGGACATCGCAATCTGTAACGGAGGTATTGTCACCTACGTAACCGACCAAACCGGCCGCAGTGTCATAACCTGACACCGTCGCATTCTTCACATTTACATTCTTGATTGTGGCATTCTTGGCTGCACCGATAAGAGCGGCGCACATATTATCTTCAGTCTCTTTAGACTTGAAGTTGGAAATCACATTGCCCCTGCCATCGAAAGTACCTTCAAACATGGCTGTGCCTTTGCGGTTGGCACCACCGAGCGGAGTCCAGTCATTGCCACCGAGGTCAATGTCGGCATCAAGTACGATGTGCGACTTGTTGAGGCCCTCTGTCTGAGCCATGTAAGCGAGCTGCGCACCGTTGGCAACATGGTATACAGGGGTCTCTACGCCATCGATGGTCTCGGTGACCGGGGTCACTTTTTCGAGCGATGAGCCATCCCAAGCGGTGACGTTATATTCACCTCCAAACACGGGATGTATCTCGATGGTGTAATCAACGTTCGATGTGAGCAGGTTGCCGTAGATGTTGGTGCGGTAATTACGCTGCACCGGCACATTGGCATAGGTAAACTCCTGAGAGTCGGCACCACCGGCAGTGGCAGCCTTGAAGTTGACTGTGATGAGTTCCTTCTGGTCAACGAGCAGATAGTTGAGGCCGATATAATCGTATCCGGCCACGGGGAAATCACCGTCGATAGAGCTGATATCAGCGAGGGCGAAGGTCTTTGTCTGCGCCTCGCCGATCACAGAGCCATCCATCAGAGAGAAACCAGCGTAGATGGGCACTTGCACCTGAGTCTGCGCCAGGGTGAACCCCGCTGCTGCCGACGCTGTCAGATCGGCTTGCGTTGTGCCGATGTTTAGCTGGGCAAAAGGACGCGTCAACTCGATATTACGGCTCATGTTGCCTGTGATTTTCAACTTGATTTCCTGGTTGAAGAAGGCGTCGTAAAGCTCGTTGTTTGCTTTCAGGTTGCCCGAGTTTACCATCACCATCTTCTTGTCGGCGCTGATGCTGTACACATTGTCGGCGGCTGAGTTGCTCGCGAAGAAAACGAAGTCATATTCGCGACCGGTGATAAGGCTGAAGCTGTGGGTGGTGGTGAGCTGGTTGCCGAACACATTGGCATCGGTGCCCGAGTCAACGAGCTTGCCCGACTCTGACTCGAACACGGCATAATAGAGCTGGTTGCAGCTCAAGCCGTTGCCGCTGGTTACGGCACGGGTGCCCAAAGCATCAGGAAGTGCGGTTGTAAACGAGACGGTCACCGGAGTGCCATCCGGCAAAGAGGGAGTACCCTCCACTTCATTGGAGCAAGAGGTGATGCCTATTGCTGCAATGCCAATCATCGACCATAGAAATGATTTTCTCATAATTTTAGTCTTTAAGTTAGTATATTATTTTAAAGTTTTTGGGGGGTTTAGGGGGATTAGGGTCCTTAAGGTCTTTCGAGCTTTCTGCGATTTTACTTTACTGCACCTCGTAGTTGTACTCGCCGTCGAAGCCGGGGCTTATGCCTATACCGGAGCCGGCGTTGGCTGTCAGGAACTCACCCTTGATAAGGGTTTTCTTGCCTCTCACCACCGGCACTTCCACCGGCAGCGAGGTGGCTATCACCTCGCCATGGTCGTAGACACGCACCGTGACCGACACCATTGTCTCCTTGCCGTTGACGAGCACGTAGCAGCCACCGAGGTTGCCGGTGCCGTCGTCGATAGGGTTTATCTTGCCGCTTGCATACAGCCCGGTTCGCGCATCGACGGGCACATTGCGGAGATTGTCAAACTCCGTAGGGAAGAAGCCGTTAATATAATAGCCCACCACATAGTCGTTAAGGTCCACCACACGGTCGGGCGAGTCGGGCGACTTTGTCTCCGCGTTGCGGCGCGTTTGCTCATCCACAAACTCCGCGAGGTCGGTCGATATGAATTCGAAAGCGCCTACAGGCCGCGTCATCTCTATGTTGAGCTGCTCACTGTCGGCACAGCAAATGGCCACTCCATCCTCACCCCGGAACGCGTCGGCCCAAGGCACAGCCTCAAACGAACCGTCGCGCTCGGTAATCAGCTTAATGGCCGAGGGTGATTCTATGTCGTAAGCTATCGGCTCGCCGGTGGCGGCATCGGCAAGGTCTGCCCAGCCGTAGAACTTCCACGTGCCTGGGTTTATCTTGTCGATATGTATCTTCGAGTCAGGATTCGTAAGGTTGTCGCCGGTCCACTGCAAGGTCATCTCAGGCTCGCGCTTCGCTATATCCTCACCCTTGTCGAGATTCCAGGCCCAAAGATTATAACGCATCTCCACATTCTGATGAGATTGGTCAGCTCGCACTTGCGGATAAGGGACAATCTCATGCACCGGCATGCCGAGATCGAACGACAGGTTCACCTCGAGCGAAGGGGGAACCCCTCCACCATCGGGAAACTCATGCACGCAACCACCGGCGAGTACTGCCAAAGCCATAACAGAAGTGGCCGAGGCCAGGCGGCCCATATATCCTGAATATCTCATTTGCCCCTCCTTTCTGTCTTGATAGAGTAAGTCACCGACACACCCACATAGTCGAGTCCGAAACGCCACTTCTTCTGAGTGCGGAGCAACTCACCGCAGCCGCCGTTCTGCCAAATGTCGGAATAGGTATGATAAATGCCGGCGCCGACACCCACCTCGACGCCCCACGGCGAGCCTTTGCGCATCGGCATACGGAACCCGAAGTCGAGTCCTCCGCCGAGGGCCGGAGAGTCACCGTCATGGTCCTGATAACGGTCATGGCTCTTGCCGAGAGCAAAATTATACCACTTTAAACCCATATGCGCACCCACATACCACCAGAAATAAGTGTCCCGGTCCGACAGGTTAATCCAATACCTGATTTCGGGCGCGAAAGAACTGATGCAAAACTTCGTATGGCTCGAGCCATAATTCCAGCCCGAATAAGACATGGGGAGCACTACCGACCAGCGCGGATGCCACTGATACTCAAGTTCGATGTTGGTAACAGCCATAGCCCAAGCCACAGCATTAGTCTTCAAAGTGAAAGAGGGAGGCATGACGCCGGGACGCGGTGGATGCACAGCTGCCGAGGGCAAAGCCGTCAGCAAAAGCAACAAGACAGCGAAAGCCCTAAAAACCTTTCGCATCGGTAAAGCAAGTCGTGATTTCAATCAATTGTGAGTTTTTATGGTGATTAAGCATTATGAAGCAAGGTGATCCTAACAACCGAAAATCAAGCAAGGTGACAACTGAATATCAAGCATGATGCCGGCAGAAAGCTCAAAAACAAAAATAGACTCTCAAAATCAGAAAAACAAGCATATTTCTTAACAATTTACATTTATTAACATATTTGACGTTTCAAATTAACAACTGCTGCATTCACAAAACAAAAGGCTGCACCAGTGTGCAGCCCTATTCTATCATAACTGAGACCCTGAACCGCCTTTATCGCGAGACGGAGGCCTTATCTATATCATTTCACTTTGAAGCCTTCGGCGCGGAGGGAGTCTCGGACGCGGTCGGCGGCTTCGCCTTGGATTAATATTTCCCCTCCCCTTGCGCTGCCTCCTACGCCGAGTTTGCGTTTCAGCCTGGCGGCAAGTTCCTCCACTTCCTCGTCGGGGAGCGTGAAGCCCTCTATTATTGTGGCCACTTTGCCCTTGCGGCCTTTCTTGTCGACCAGGACACGCAGTGCACCTTGTTGCACGGCTTTGGCTTCTGCCTTGCCGTCGCCGGTGCCGGGTGCTTCCTTATCATCACCCTCGGGCAGCTCATCACGGAGCTGCCCTAACATATCTTTCCAATCTGCCATCACAACTTCTTCCTTAAGTCCTCAATCGACTCGGCGCGGTCGATCAGCTCACCCTCGGCACTGTATATGAACACCGCCGGCAGGGCATAGAGGTTATAGTCGGTTATTGCAGTCGAGGCGTTGCCGGCAGGGTCGAGCACCGTAATCCACGGTAGATTCTTCGCAGCCTCACGCCATTCGTACTGGCCGGGGTCGAACGACACCTGGTAGAACTGCACCGTGCCGGCCTTATCATTATATATGCGGGCAAGTTCTCGGTTGAAGATATGCGACTTCTCGTCGGTCATCATCGAGAAAATCACAGCCACCTTCTTACCTTTGCCCACCATGTCGGAGAGCTTAACATTCTTGCCCGTCTCATCGGGCAATTCAATGTCGAGTACTTTGACTTCGGGAGCCTCGACCACAGTGCGCTTACCCTCGGCCTTGTTGCGTGCTTTCATGACCTGCAATGACACCTGCTTGACCATGCGGCCATGCGGGTCGTCCGGGCGGAACTGGTCAAACTGAGTGGCCACGGCGGCATAATACTTCGCATCCTGACGGTCAGCAGGGTCGTAAAGGGGTTTGTCACCTACAATCTTGGTGAGCACATAATAGCTCACTATCGAGCCCTTCGCATCCTTAATATACTTACTGTATACATTGCGCTTAAACTGAGCCAAGGCAGCAGAGTCAGTGGCGTTGAGAGCCAACAAGTCCTTTTCGAAAGCGGCAAGGCGAGTGGCATTTTCGCTTCCCGACAGCGAGAACTCCGAGCCAAAATTCTTAGACGAAGTGGTGAGCGACACAGTCTCAATGGAGTCGACCGGAAAATATATGAAACGGTCGCCCATAGAGAGGCGGTAAATTTCGGGCGATACAGGCGACGGGGCCTTGATCGAGAAACTTCCTGAGGCGCTTGTACGGGTTGAGTCTACAGGAACCCAGAAGCCCTGGAAATCGGACTTCTCGAGCACCAGCGACACATTGTCGGCACCCTCCACTTCACCCTCCACTTTGAAGTTAGGGTCGCCCGAGCAAGAGAAAAGGAGGCCAGCGAGAGCGAAAATCGCCGCTATATTGGTTAATTTTGCGTTCATGATAGTTGAAATTTTTACAAAATTAGCAAATATTCACAAAATATATGCTCAGATTGGAATAAAATTTGTAAATTTGTGGGAATATTAGGAAGGATGCCCCGTCAAGGCAATCAGGCCGGGGCGGTGCATCTGAAGCAGTATACGACGAAAAACAATAAAGAATTAAAAATGAATCCAATCAAGAAAACCATCGCTCTGCCCGATGGCCGTGAGATCACCATCGAGACCGGCAAACTGGCGAAGCAGGCCGATGGAGCGGTAGAGGTGCGCATGGGCAACACCATGCTTCTTGCCACCGTATGCTCGGCCCGCGAGGCCGGCGAGGGAGTAGACTTCATGCCCCTCACAGTAGAATACAAAGAGAAATATGCCTCAATAGGTCGTTATCCGGGCGGTTTCCTGAAGAGGGAAGGCCGCGCGAGCGACTATGAGATCCTTACCTCTCGCCTTGTGGACCGCGTGTTGCGTCCGCTCTTCCCCGATGACTACCATGCAGATACGTTTGTCAACGTGACAATGTATTCGGCTGATGAGAACGAGGCTCCCGACGCACTCGCCGGCATAGCCGCATCGGCAGCCTTGGCTTGCAGCGACATACCCTTCAACGGCCCCATCTCCGAGGTGCGTGTGGCACGTGTGGATGGCGAATGGGTCATCAACCCCAACTTCGAGCAAATCGAGAAGGCTGACATTGAGCTTATGGTAGGTGCCACCTACGATAACATCATGATGGTCGAGGGTGAGATGAATGAAGTTTCGGAAGCAGAGCTCCTCGAAGCCCTCAAGGTGGCACACGACGAGATCAAGAAGCACTGCGTGGCTCAGCTCGAACTGATGAAGGAGTCAGGCCATGAGGAGAAACGCGTATACTGCCATGAAATCAACGACGACGCACTTCGTCAGGACGTACATGACAAGTGCTACGACAAGGCATATGCCATAGCACGCACAGGCGCTGCCGACAAGCATTGGCGCAATGAGCAGTTTGGCAATATCTGCGACGAATATATTGAGCAGCTTCCGGAGATGACCGAGGAGCAGCTTGAGCGATACAATGCTGACCAGCGCATCGCGATGGTGAAGCGCTACTATCACGATGTGGAGAAAGAGGCTATGCGCCGCTGCGTACTCGATGAGGGCATCCGTCTCGACGGCCGCAAGACCACCGAGATCCGCCCCATATGGTGCGAGGTGGACTATCTGCCGGGTCCTCACGGAGCAGCTGTCTTCACCCGCGGCGAAACACAGGCGCTCGTCACCACCACTCTCGGCACCACTCTCGATGAGAAGATTGTGGACGATGTGCTCAACCAGAGCAAGGAGCGTTTCCTGCTTCACTATAACTTCCCTCCCTTCTCTACCGGCGAGGCTCGTCCGCAGCGTGGCGTAGGCCGCCGCGAGATCGGTCACGGCAATCTGGCTCACCGCGCATTGAAGCGCATGTTCCCCGATGATTTCCCCTACACTTGCCGCATTGTCTCCGACATTCTCGAATCTAACGGTTCGTCGTCGATGGCTACGGTGTGCGGTGGCACATTGTCGCTGCTCGACGCAGGTGTGAAGATGAAGCGTCCGGTGGCCGGTGTTGCAATGGGTCTTATCTCCGACAAGGGTAATGTGAAATATGCTATCCTCTCCGATATTCTCGGTGATGAGGACCACCTCGGTGATATGGACTTCAAGGTGACCGGTACAACCAAGGGTATCACCGCCACTCAGATGGATATCAAGTGCGACGGCCTCAGCTA
>CAJTYC010000026.1 GCA_910584185.1 uncultured Muribaculaceae bacterium | reverse complement strand
GCTCCTCTCTCCCGGTGGCTTCGCGATGGTTCAATCTATCGTTTAATTATAATGTCCTGTTAGTTTCTATAATAAATTTTTTTACCGTTAACTATATATATCTTACCATCTTGGGGCATCGTGACTGTCATTCCGTTCAAATCATAGATGGTCGCATCGCAGTCGTCATAATTCTCCAAGGAGTTAAGGGCTGCGTCAGGAATTTTGACGATACTTTTGAAATCTCTCCATTGAGGGGCATTGCGATATAAGTCCACACTTCCCGCCGGCACTTGGAGTACACAATAGTCGGTATTGCTGCCTTTGAACACATCTATGTCCATATAAATGTCATTTGGATTCTCCACCCTCACAATAATGGATTTGAGAGCCTCGCATTTGGAAAAGGCATTGGAGCCTATTGAAGTCACTGATTCGGGTATAATGACTGTTTTAAGCGAATTGCAATCATCGAAAGCGTGGAATCCTATTTTTTTAACGGAATTAGGTATGTCTATAGATTGCAGGTTTTCACATTGTTCAAAGCATCCTCCTCCAATTTCAGTCAATGTTGCAGAAAGAACGACGTCTTTTAGTTTTCTGCAATTGGAAAATGTATAATCTTCAATTTTTGTAATTGAATTCGGGATTATAATGGATTCCAAATTTAGACAATGAGAGAAGGCACCTCCTTCAATTTCTGTAACAGATTCAGGAAGTATTATTGATGAAAAACTACAATAGGCAAATGCAGAGAATCCTATATGAGTTACGTTATCAGGGACAATGCAAGTAGAAAGCCCATGATCTGCAATTCCCTTTACCTCACCATCCATCACCAACAATCTGTGATCTTCTGATGCGTATGGCCCAAAGATTGATTCCAAACCATTGCATCCGTAGATAATTCTGTTCCCTATTGATGTAACTGACTCGGGAATAGTAATTGACCGTAGGCTGATGCAATCGTAGAACGCCTCATCACCGATAGTGACAATTGATGACGGGATAGTGACAGATGTCAAATCCCGGCACATCCAAAAATGCCATTTCCCCAATTTCTGTAACTCTATATTCTATGTCATTATAGACTATTTGTTTAGGTATTACAATATCCCCGACATAGTCTCGGGAATATTCCTCGTAACCATAATCACCAGTTTTTGCAATCAAAGCAAAGGGACCGGGCGATACTATGGCTTCATCACCTTCTATTGTATAATATATACCGTCAAGCTTAAAGCCACATATATTTGAATAGAGTTGCAGCGGCATTACACATGCCAAGAGCAAAAGTAAGTATTTTTTCATATTTTTACTGCATTATTAATTTGTTTTGTTTATAGGTAGATGTTAAGCGCGAATGTACAAAATAGTTTTTGAAATTGCAAATTAATTCAAAATAAACATTGTTTATTGCATTATAATATTAAAAAGTGGTATATAATAACAATTTGTTTATTGATGAAAGTGTAAAAGCGTTGTGTGCAGTGAAACAAAGAGAGTAAGAGGACAATAAAATTTAGAATTAGCTTCGCGACGGTTTTGAAATTCTCTGTCGCGAAGCCAATTCAAAATTCAAAATTCAAAATTCAAAATTAAAAATTAAAAATTATACAAGGTCGCCTGCGAAGTATTTGTCGTAGCTGGCCATGTCTATGAGGCCGTGGCCGGAGAGGTTGAAGAGTATTACTTTTTCCTCGCCGGTCTCTTTGCATTTCAGGGCTTCGCGTATTGTGGCGGCTATGGCGTGGCAGGATTCGGGCGCCGGGATAATGCCTTCGGTGCGGGCGAACAAGGTGCCGGCCTTGAAGCTCTCGAGCTGCGGTATGTCTACCGCTTCCATCCAGCCATCCTTGAGCAATTGCGACACTATCACGCCGGCTCCATGATAGCGGAGACCGCCTGCATGTATATTAGCCGGTTGGAACTTATGCCCGAGCGTGTACATAGGGAGCAGAGGAGTGTAGCCGGCCTCATCTCCGAAGTCATAGCGGAACTCGCCACTCGTTAGTTTCGGACATGCCGTGGGTTCGGCTGCGATGAAGCGCGTGTTCTTCTTGCCGGTAAAGTTGTGGCGCATGAATGGAAATGCGATACCACCGAAGTTGGAACCTCCACCGAAACATGCTATCACCATGTCGGGATATTCACCGGCCATCTCCATTTGCTTTTCGGCTTCGAGTCCAATCACGGTCTGATGCAGCGACACATGGCTCAGCACCGAGCCTAAAGTATATTTGCAATTTGGGGTGGTGCGAGCAAGTTCCACAGCTTCAGAAATAGCAGTGCCGAGCGAGCCCTGATGGTTGGGGTTGGCAGTGAGGATATCCTTGCCGGCGCGTGTTGACATGGAGGGTGATGGCGTGACCTGTGCACCGAATGTCTGCATGATGCTCTTGCGATAAGGCTTTTGCTCATAGCTGATTTTCACCTGATATACGGCAGCCTCAAGACCGAACATCTTGGCGGCGTAAGCGAGTGACGCACCCCACTGCCCGGCTCCTGTCTCGGTAGTCACATTGGTCACACCCTCCCGCTTGCAATAGTAAGCCTGCGGTATAGCTGAATTCAGCTTATGCGAACCCATCGGGCTGACACTCTCATTCTTGAAATAGATGTGGGCCGGTGTGCCGAGCGCTTTCTCCAAGCCATAGGCACGCACCAGCGGTGTGCTGCGGTAATATTTATACAGGTTGCGTACCTCCTCGGGTATATCAATCCATACGTCGGTTTGGTTCAGTTCCTGACGGCACAGCTCCTCGGCAAAGATAGGGTAGAGGTCCTCAGCCTTGAGCGGTTCCTTAGTGGCCGGGTTAAGCGGAGGCATAGGCTTGACTGGCATCTCAGCCTGAATGTTATACCATCTGCGCGGTATCTCCTCCTCGTCGAGCATGTAACGTTTTCTGTGTTCCCCCGGTTGTTTATCCTCCATTTTCCCCCCTTGTGTCTCCATGTAGTCTTGTTCCATGAGCGTTGTTTATTTTTTATAATGGATAATTGTATTTTTATTCAAGTAGGTATTTGTATAACATAATATTTATATATTTATTTTAAATAATAATAAAAATATTTCAAAAAATAAAGACTGAAATGGAACAGCGATTTCCAAATCATAGCCGTCAACTTATTTTTTACAACTCGTGTCCAAAGGCAAATAAACATATTAAATTTCAGGAACGCGGAACGCGCCTTTGGCGCATGAGGATGCGGAACGTTCGCGGAACTTCTTTTATTTCAAATATTTGCAAGAACTGCAAGAAAACGCAAGCTGGCTTTCGGGCGGTGCCCTTCAAGCAACGCGGAACGCAAGCGGAATGACAGAGGTGGATGTTCCGCCTGCGTTCCGCGACGCGTGAGGGCCTTGCCCGAATGCCCGCTTGCGTTTCATTCATGATTTTTACAAATGTCAGAAATAAAAGAAGTTCCGCGCAAGTTCCGCGTATACTCATGCGCCAAAGGCGCGTTCCGCGTTTCTGATAATTTATATGTTACATTACTTCGGATGCGAGTTGGTAATAATAAGTTGACAGCTATGATTTCCAAATCGCTGTTCCATAGTTGGACCGTTCAATTTTTTGCCAAAAAAAGGGTGCATCATTGTTGTGATGCACCCTTGTCAGCAGATAGTTGCAGTTATTCAGGTTGAAATAGTTATCCTGTATTTATCTTACGATAGTCTTGACTGCTGTCGAGCCGGCTTTCACTATGTATATGCCGGCCGGCATTGCGATAGACTTGCTGCCGTTGCAAAGTTCGGAAGCGGCGAGTCGACCGGAAGCGTCAAATACCTGCACCAACACCTCACGCGGAGTGATGACATTCACGGCACCCTTGCCACCGAAAATAGCGAGAGCATCTGCATTTACATTAGCTACACCCGACTCGTTGAGCATCACACTGTTAGATGCACATGACTCCACACCGTTGCTGTAAACTACCGTTGCTACATATTCCACATTATGCTCTTCAGGAATCTGCACGTCATAGTTTGTGACGGTTAGAGGCTGGTCATTGACTTTCACACCGTTGCGATAGAGGTTATAACCGGTTACGTCGCAGTCGGCCGGGAGCTGCCAGTCGGGCACGAACTTGATATCGTCGACCATGAGGGCGAAGACGTCGAGCGAAGTGCAGCGCACTGCGAAATACTTCGCACCTTCGGGGAGCTGGGCCGAAACCTCAGTCCACTTAGCGGGGATGTCGAAAGCCTTGAGCCTTACGAAGTCATTGATTTCCTTGCCGGCTTCGGAGTATAGTATCTGGAGTTTCTCAGGGCCGTACTCATCGTCGCAAGCGCGTGCCCAGAGCGAGATGGTCTGCTCGGTGGCGGGGAGTAGGGGAGAGATTAGCCAATCGTCGTCGCGGGTCTTGAAGTCATCATCATCTTCCACATATTCGGCGTTGAATGCCACCATCATACGGTCGCCGCTCTTGGGTGTCCATTCGGGGCTGAGCTCGAGCATGCCGGCCTTGCGAGGGTTGAGGAGTTGGAATGCCATAGGCGCGCCCACGTTGGGATACTTATAATACTCCGAATACCAACCCTCATGTCCGGGCACCGGAATACCCACCACATATGTAGACTTCGATTTGTCCTCGTCGCGGAGTGTCCAGTCGCCGAAGTCGGAAATGGTGAAGTCCTCATAAGTCGGGTCCTCGAAGTCTTCGACTATCGGAGTCACCTTGATGTTGTCGAGGCTTATGGGTGTCCATTCGAGCTGCACATGGTTGGCCATCGTGTTGATGCTGAGTGTGGTGGTGGGGTAGGCAGCCTGCTCTATCACCACCGGAGTCGCTTCGCAGAGGTCGTTGTAGGTAGCCTGGTCGCCTTCGCACACCACGCGTGCCGAGAGATTGGCACTCTTGCCCCAAGCCGGAGCTGCTGCGATGCTGAACTTCACCTCTTTCTTCCTGTCGGCCTCAAGTGCGCCGCCATCTTGCTCGGCCACCACGTTGCCGTTGCGCATGAGCACCACCTTGAATGCCTCCACATTTTCGGCCCCACGGTTTTCCACTGTCACTGCAGCCTCAAATTCCTTGCCGACCTGCACACGTGTGGGAGCATAAATTTCAACAGCCGCGATATCCTTGTCCACGTTATCGATTACGCGGATATCGTCGATGAGCATCATCTTCTCGAGGTCGTTGACAGCCTCACCGAGGAAACCTATCTGGATAAAGTCGGCACCCTTGAAGTCAGCGAGGTCAACGGTAGCTTTCGACCAGTCGGACGACGGTGTGGCGTTGAGGTCGAGTGTCTTCACGGTAGTGAAAGCCTCGCCATTTTTGGCCACTTGGGCCTTGATGCGGTTGGCGTCGCCGGCATACATGAAGGTCAGCATCGGCTTGCTTGCCTTCGATATGTCGATCTTCACGGAGTAGAGCAGCGATGAAGACTTTGTGGTCTCGCCGGGAAAGAACACTGCGAAGCCGTTGTCGCCGTCGGCTGCATATACGCTCTTGCCCTGGTCGTTGAGCATGCCCCATTCGGCCTCGTCTACCTGGTCGATAGTCCATGGGCCTGAGGTCACGTATGCGTTGGGGAATGATTCCTTGAACGGAAGCTGATAAGCCTTGCCGAGAGGTACGGAGTTGGTCTTGGCACCCTTCTCCGAACCGCCGGCCTCGTTGCGTGCGAAAATCTGGAAGCGGATTACCTTTGGTGAGTCGTTGGCCGGAGTGAAGGTGTAGCTTGTCGCGTTCACGCGGCTTGCCACGGAGTTATTTTCAGCGTCGCTGCTGTAGATGTTGTAGGTTATCTTGGCGGGGTCCACATATCCACCGTTCTGACCTACAGTGGGGGCTTGCCATGAGATAAGCACAGAGCCGTCGGCCTGCACGGTGGCGACTGCATCGGTCGGGTCGGCCGGGAGGTCAACGCCGGTGAATACAGATATGCGGCTCTCTGTGCCGGCGCCCGACACATTGTAAGGAATCACCGTGATTTGGTTGTCGCCCTGTTCGGTGTCGATTTCCACGCTAACATTTTCGCCGGGTTCGCATTCCTTGCTTGCCACCACATAGAGTCCCAACTTCACGTCGACGCGTTCGAGCTGCGAGAGAGTCTTGCCGGCGGCGTCGACTGTCGGGGCGGTAAATGTAACAGTGGCTTTGAGCACACCGTCAGCACCGGCAGTGGCCGTAAGGTTGGTCACCGCACCCGGTGCGCTCTCCGATGGGGGAGCCGGATACATGAAAGCGCCGGCGAGCTGCGCACCGTCCTGCACCGCACCCACCTTCGTCACTTCACCCGTGGCGCAGTCTATGGAGTACATTGTTACGTAGAAATATTTCTTGTAGTTGGCTTCGTCCACCATCTCGCTCGGCAGGAAGTATATGAACTTGCCGGTGTTCGGGTCGATTGTTCCGGTGGTCAATGTGCCTTTCTCGTTCACGAGGCCGGTCTCGGCTATGAGGGTCTTGTCGCCGGTGGCCTTGTTGATAGAGTAGAACTTACCCTCCGGGTCTATGCCGTAGAGCTTGCCGGAGGCGGTGCAGGCTATGGCGCTGAGAAACCATTCGCCACATTCGGCAATCGCCTCACCGCGATACGGGCCGTCGTCGAAATACATCTGGCCGAATACGTAAGGACCCTCCTCACCGACACTTTCGTCGGCCAAGAATGTGCCGTAGGCATAACCTGTGGTGGGGTCGAAGGCAAGGTCTGACGCGATGGAGCCCGGATCGGTGAAGTCATAGCCCATGTCGTCGCTGACGCACTCCCAAGTGTCGGCATCATAGGCGTAATAAGTCACGAGTTCATAGCCCATGAAAGACTGTGACCAGTCGTCTATTGCATAATATGTGCCGTCGGCTAAGACACCGCCGCCCCCGGCGTAGAAGCCATGGTGTTCGGCTACCGACTTTACGTTGTTGCCATCCTGCTGCGTCACCTCAAACATGCCGTAGGGTTTCTCGTAGGCATAGAGGGGCCAACCCTCCATGTCGAGCACGCAGCCATATATGGCTTTAGCGTTTTTCTTGAAAGCCTTGGGGGCTTTCATCTTGGTGTCGGCAGTGCTGGTCTTCAGACCCTCCCTGAAAGCCTTGGGAGCTTTCATCTGCTTCACGTCGTGCTGTTTCATCCAGGGGAATCCCTTGGTCTTTGCGTTCTTGCTCGTGTACACTCGGTTGGCCTTGATCGCTGCCTTATCGGTGGCGAGGGCCTCCTTCATGGCCTTGCGTTTCTCGGCGCGGTTGGCAAACTGTGCCGCCGAAGCCATAGGGGCGAGCATCGAGGCAGCCATTGCCAATATGGCGAGCCGTTTAGTTGCTTGTCTCATATATACAAAGTTAGTGTAAAAATATGCAATATCTAAAAAATTAAAGGAGTCCGGGGTGTAGGCCTATGAGCCGTCGCCCCGGACTCCCTGGGAAACAATTGTTATTTGAGCAGTGCTTTCTTTGCTTTGCCTTCGGAGTCGATCATAATGTACGGGCTACCGCTTTCGAGCTTGTCGGCGCTCACCTGCAAGCCGTCTACGGTAAATACTTTCACCTTGCCCGCTTCAACATCCTCGATAGTGATGATGCCTGAGAATGCTATCACGATATCTTTTGTAAATTCACCCGGAGCTGCAACTTCAACCTGTTCGGAAGTGCTGTACGAGCCGGAAGTGGCTTTGATGGTGACAGGAGATTCGGTCACATTCTCGATTTCGAGAGTGTATTCGCCCGATGCATCGGTTGTGGCAGTTGCTTCGCCATAACTTACGGTTGCGTTGGCGGCAGGTGCGAGTTCTTTGTCATCCTCCTTGAACCATACTGTGCCGGTGATGGTCACATTGTAGCCGAGTTCGATGTCGAGGTTCACTTCCGACTTCTCTTCAGAGAATTTCACCTGACCGGTGAAGTCATTGTAGTCGCCGCAGCTTGCCACGATACGGTAAGCCTTGCCAAACTCAATGTTGCGCATCACGGCGTTGTAAGCACCGTTCTCGTCTGTGCTGACGGTGACGCGGCTTGCGCCTTCACCAAGTATCACCTCCGCGTCGGCGAGAGGAGCTTCGGTCACGATGTTGGTCACGATACCCTTTACGATACCTGTGGGGATATATTCACCGAGACGCATCACGGGGAGACCGTTCTTGACGAGCTGCATCTTGGGTTCGGTTATCGGGTTGGAGCCGGAATCCTGAATGCCATTGCTTGCAAATGACTTGTCGGTGGCGAAGTAAATGATTTTGCTGAGAGGGGAGTCGGCCACCACGATGAGCTTCATGTTGCCGCCGCCATAGGTATAAGCCTTGTCAAATGTCACGTTGATGAGTTCTGCGGGGTTCTGGGCTGTGCCGGTGCCCTCGGCTATCTCTACTCTGCCTTCGTATAGAGGTGTGAGCGCGGAGAGGTCGGTAGCTGTTGCATCAGCAGTGAATGCGTCAGCCTCGCTGTCTACCATATACACCTTTATGTCGCTGTACCACTTGTCGCCCGCGGCCTTGCGTGGTGCTGACCAGTAGTCGTTGTAGTCGTCATCACCTTCGTCACCGCCTTCGTCACCGCCTGTGCCGGGTTGTTCGCTGAGCGGAGAGTATCCGTAGAATGATACAGAGCCGATCTTGTCACCGGCCTGAAGACCTGTGAGGGCAGATGCCGGATAAATCATCTCGTTTATGCTGTAACGCCAGAGCGAGTAGATGGGGAGCTGATAGCTGTAATCCTTATAGTTGAACTTACCGATGAGTGTGCCTTCTCCGGGGATTTCACCTTGGGGCGTCATCTCGATGTTGAAGGTCATGTCGCCGGTCACCTTGAGATTGTTGGAATAATCTATGTAACCTTCGGCCTCGGCGGTGAGTGCTGCGCCATCGCCCGGAAGGTCATCTACATTGGCGATAGCGAAGCTGTATGAGCCATCTTCACCGCTTGTCGCGGTCATGCCGTTGAAGCTGAGAGCCGCTCCGGCCACAGTCACTGTGGCGTCGGCTGCCGAAACTACCTTGCCGCTCAGAGTTGCCGGCACAGGGAGCTTGGTGAGTGCGAAGTTTTCGGTAAACTCACCGCCGCTCTTTATGTCGATGGTCTTCGAGGTTGCTTCAAAACCTGCGGCTTCCACGCTGAGGGTGTAAGTGGCGCTCATGTCCACGTTCTCGATGTTGATTTCATAGCGACCGTCAGCGCCGGTGGTGGCTGTGAGGTCGTTGAGTTTCACGGTGGCACCGGATATAGAGGCATTGTTTCGAACGTTGGTCACGGTACCCTTCACGGTAGCCGGAATCACAATCTGCACACCACCGCCGATACCTACCTTCATCACCGGCACGTTCGAACCGTTGCCGGTGCCCACGTCGCTCCATTTCTTGGTGTTGATGCCATAGCCGCCTCCCGACTGTGTGGCTGAGTATCCGGAATCACGATACTTGCCAAGGTTGCGCCAGTCGGTGCCGGCGTTGGTGGCTGTTGCGAAGTTGCAGCTCGGATAGGAGCCGGTGGTGCCTGCGCTGATAAATACCACAAGGTTTTCACCGGTATAGTTGAATCCGTCTGCGCTCTCAAACTTGAAAGCCTCGGCATATTCAGTTGCTGTGCCGCAGAGAGGCACCTCAAAGTTCTCGCAAGATGCGAAGAGTGTCATCTTGCTTAGGTCCACGACTGTAGTCTCTTTACCGCCCTCCTTTTCACCCGGAATGATGAAGCTGTCTACAGAGTTTTCGGATGTGTTGGCGAGATAAACCTCAATCTTGTCATATTTTATATTTTCCTTATAGTTATAAGCAAAGAAGGAGATTTCCTTAATCAGAGAGTTCGCATCGAGAGCGAGCGCGCCCTTCTTGTAGAGGCTGAGACCCTGACCATATTTCGACATTGTGTAGAAGGGCATATAGCTCGTCTTGTTCTTGTAGGTCATGGGAGTCTCCACGGAACCGATCTGCTTGTAGGTTAGCTCTTCGTCGGCTGCGCCGAGTCCGAAAGTCACCACCGGCACGTTGATGCCGCTGCCCGATGTGCCAATTGTGCTCCACTTGTTGGTGAACTTCTGAGTGTCGAACGACCATTCGCGATATTTACCGTTGCTGCGGTTGTCAAAGGCTGTAGTGCCGGCCTGGAAGAATGTTGTGTAGGAACCACCGCTTCCTGAGCCGTGGCAGTTTGCGGCTTTCATGTAAATCATGATATTGCCACCGGTGTATTTGAAGCCTTTATCGCTCGTGGCCGAGAGGATGTCGGTCACTGTGCTGCTCGTCTGGAACTCGTAGTCGGTGAGTGTGGCGAAATGCTCCATGGCGTCGGTGTTGGCGATTGTGCCATCACCGTCGGGATTGTCGATTACGAACGAGTTGAGGTTGGTGGTCGAGGCATCCACATTGGCCACATAGATCTCTATGGAGTCGTAAATGCGGCCCGCACTTGACTGTGTGCCCTTGAAGGCCATAGACTTAATAAGCGAGCCTTCCGGGATGTTGGTGAGGAGTGCTTTCTTGTACATCACCATTCCTTCACCATTTTTCGACATAGTGTAGAAAGGCACGTTGCTCGACTTGAACTGGTAGTTGTCGTTGACGGTGCCGATCTGCACTTCTTGTGCCAAGCCGGGCATCAGTGTGCCGAGCATAAGCAAACATGTGAGAAATCGGAATAATTTCGTCATAGTTGTATATTTTTGGTTGTTAATTTTGTTGTTTGACCGGAGGCGACATAATGTCATCTTGACAATATGTCATCTTGACATGATGACATTATGTCGCCCCCATTATTCATTATTAATTTTTCATTGCACAATTGCCTTCAGGCCGCCGGAGCAGGCGTAGACTCCGGCCGGGAGATAAATGGTCACCGGTGAGCCGCTGAGGGTCACGGTTGCCACCAAGCGGCCTTGCATGTCGCAGATGCTTACAGGTTTGTCGTAGTTGCCTCGAAGGGTGAGACATCCTTTGCCACCTTCGATGGCGAGGCTGTTTATGCCGTTGGTGAGAGCTTCACCGAGACCTGAACTGAGTTCGTAGATGATGCGGGCCACAGGCATGCCTTCGGTGTTATGTTCCCATTCTCCGAGCGATTCCTCGCTGTCGCCCACGCGGCGCACGGAGTTGTGCATACGGGTGGCGTCGGTGGCAAAAGATGCGTTGACGAAGCCGTTGGCACGAGCCTGAACGCGCATGCGGAGTGCATCGCCGTCATATTCGAGGGGTGAGTCGAGCGTGAACTTCACAAGTTCGATGGGCGATGTTACCGTGCCACCCTTCGGTATCTTACATTGGGTCTGGGCCAGCATGTCGAGATTGGCGACGTCGGCGGGTGTCGGGGTGTCTTTATATCCGTTTTCATGGCAGTTCTCGCCGTGCAGGGTGAACGTAACCTTCACATTTTTCTCCCTTTCGCAGAGGCCGTCATAGGCCACGCTCAGTATCTTAGCGCCCTTGGGCAGGGCTATTGCCGATGACGGGTAGATTGTTTCCGTGTCGGAAGCCTTGTAGAGCAGGTCGGCCGGACCGCATTCGGCCATGCCGGTGTGTATGCCGAGGTCCATCTCGTTGTCGGCGCTGGCGTGCATTATGATTTCAACGTCGGTTATGTCGCCGGTGGCAAACGATATGTTGGGTATCGACACGGGGCGGTAGCCCGGGGCCGAGACGCTTGCCGTGTATATGCCGTCGGGGTTCTTTATATTCTCCACGCGGAAGAGTCCCCAGCGGTTGGCCGTTGCGGTGCGTCGTTCTCCGGTCTCGTTGTCGGTGAGTGTCACAAGTGCGCTGCTGATGTAGTTGCCTTGGTCATTGTTTACCACGCCCGTATAGAGCAGAGTCTCCGTGAGGCCTTCGATATAAGCCTTGTCGGAGTCGGTGCCCTGCACCACAGTCTGGCCTGTGGTGTTGATCCACACCGGTTTCACCACTACGTAATACTTGTCGCCCGGCACAACGCCCGGCACCGACATGCTCGCGGAGTTGACGGTTGTGGTGACGCGTGCGATTTGGGTGCGCGATGTGCCGGCCGGCACTTTTTGCGTCACCTTGATGTCGTCGAAATAGGAGACACCGTAGCCGTAGGGGAAGAAGACGAGGAACGAATCCTCGCGGCCACCCTTGAGGGCGGAGGTGAACTGGTGGAATCCCTTCTCCATCTCATCGAGCGGGAAGATGTCATCGTAAATGAGAGCGCCGGTCTCCGGGTCCTCATGAGCCAGATATATTGTGGCTCCCTGGTTGTAATAGTCGGACCCCACCTTTAGGCTGAGCATCATGTTGCCGCCGTCGGCGCTGAGGTCGAACTTCGGCGAGGTCATGTAGCAGCCCATGCCGAGCATATTCCAGTAGCCGAGTATTCCGACAGCCCCGTCCACATAGAAGCCCTGGTAGACTTCCCATCCGGGGGTGCGTGTCATGCCGTCGAGGCGGTCGTAAAAGTCTTCGCCCATGGCGCGTGGGTGGTCGAGGTCGGAGGTGCCGACCACTATGCCGTCAAACGGTTCGTCGATCACCACGGTCTGCTCGTTGCCGTCGCTCACATGCTCGCGATAGAGGGTCACCTCGTAGGCATTTGCTCCGGGCACTGCATCCCATGAGGCATCGAAGCGGCTGCCGTCGGCCACCGTCTTCACATTGACGGCCTTGCCTAACTCCGAGGGTTCGTCGGGGCTTTCATCGCCCACGCGGATGCTCTTCGAGTTTGCGCTGAATATCACATCGCCCTCCACAATCCTGTATGCTTTCACGTAATAGCTGAAGCTGTCGTTGGCGCGTGCTTGGGGTGTTGCCACGTAGGCACTTGTCGCTGTAGTGTTTTGGGTCGTGAGGGGCTCGTTGTAGAGTGTACCCTCAGGTAGCTGCTGCCACATCTTCAGGTCATCGATATATATTGTGCCCTTTGTGGTTTCGGGGAGTGTGACTACGAGCATACAGGAGGTGGTGCCTCCGGCTATTGTGAATTCCTCCTTTAGCGTCTGGTTGAAACGCTCGTAGCTGTAAATCATCTTCGAGGAGCGGAGCGACACGCTGCCGTTGGCCAGCACATTATAGAGCGACACTTGGAACATGTCGACATCCGGGGTCTGGTATGTCAGCTCTATGTTCACCTCGCCGGAGTTGTTGCTGAGGTCGAGCGTGGGAGATTGCAGCAGTGAGTTGCCATATTGGCTCAGGTAGTTGTTGGTGAGGCCGATATAGCCGCCGGCGCGGAGTATCATGCGCCCGGCCCAGCCCGGTTGGCCCATATAGTCATCAAGGCTTTCCACTACATATTGCGGAAGCACAGGCGACGAGATGCTCCCCTCGGTCACTGCGCTGAAGTCGGTGTTGACAATATAGTAAGGTTCTATGCCGTCGGCCACATGAGTCACGGTGGGGTAGAGCACATATCCTTCGGCCCCGTCGCTCGCTGCCCAGTTGGCCGTGAACCCGGCCTCGCTGACATCGCTTGCCGGTTTGATTTCGGGCGCATCAGGGGCGCCGAGGAGATAGACCTTGACATCGTCGAGATATATGGGGCTGTTCTCGCTCTGGAGCTCTATGTATGTATTGGCCGGACACCCTTCAAGAAATATGCCGTATTCGTCCCACTGGTTGGTGACTGCCACGACACCCTGGGTGGTAGTTGAACTCGATGCAGCGTTGACAGCGAGGGCGTAGACATTATCGCTCTTTGCTTTAGACATAGCCTTGAACGATATGAAGAGGTTGCTGCCGGAGGTCAACGACATGGTGGGGGTGTCGAGCAGCCGGGCTTGAATGGTCTGGCCGTTATGTTCCACGGCATAGTCGTCGATATATAAGCAGCCGCCGGCCTGATGTCCGGTAGCCGTCACCCAGCCCGGGGAGGATGTCAGCGAACTGTTGATTTCACCCACAATCGGCGTGGCGTCGGGTGTGGCGATGCTTCCGGCGGTCATCTTGTCGAAATTTTCCGAAACCATCAGTTTGTCGGTGGCGGCAGGCTGCCACGCCAAGGCTTTAGCCGGGGCTCCTGCGTGGGGAGCGAAGCTCTCGCTGCCGGAGAGCGGCGCGAGCACCGGCATATTCTCCACGTTGTGACGTTCGGCCGGCAATGTAGACTTGCTTGCCGGGTTGCCGCGCAATGACGCGATGGCCTCACGTGCGTAACCCTGAAGAGTTGGGCTTGCCAAAAATGACATGGCAGACAAGAGCACTAATGCAGCGCTCCCTGATGCATAGTGGGAAAACTTGTTCATAAAGATGAGTTAGTGTTACGAAATGTGATTGTTGCTTGGATAGTGAGTTTCCTTATGTAGTCAAAAGAAAAGATTCGCTATACAAATGCTTATGCGACAAAAGTAGTTAAAAGAAATTAAAATTGCAAAAATATTTTTCAATAATTTAGCAAAAATCTGAAATATTTGACATATGATGAATAATCAATGAATTTTATGTAGATAATTGAAAGAGATTGTGTAATCATGGTAGGATTGACCTTTGGAAAATATTACGCTCCAAGCGGATAAAAATAGAAAAAAGTAATTCTATGGTTGAAATGACGTTGCATCGCGCACTGGGGAGGAGGAGGCGCCGACGACGACTATGGAGAAGAGGCCATCCCCAACAATAACTTTATTCGTTTGTTGTTATGTATAGTAGCAATTTGGGCAGTGCTCCGCAAACGGCACACTTTGTGTCAGTGATTAGCGCGGATAAACACCTGCTCAAAAATTCTAATAATATTAATAACCCAATTCAAACAAATTGAAAAGCAATGAAAAAGTATTTCAGCATTTTGACAGCTGTAGTGTTGGCATGTCTCGCCTCGATTTCGCTCAGCGCATGCGGCGACGATGATGACCACAATGACGATCCTGATATTCCGGCACCTGTCGGCATGACACCCGTGTCAGCCGATTTGGCTACTTACGCTTGGTTCAGTCAGGATATGGTGGACCTCCTCAACATCGACGTGACTTATCGCGATGCAAACGGGATTACTCAGAAGGCGGAAGTAGGCAAGACTCCGGAGACTGTAAATGTCCTCGGGCAGTCTTACAATGTATATCCGGTCAAGGCCGCCATTTCCTCCACCCGTTTCCCGGTGAAACTCGACATGGAGATCCGTTACACCAAGAAAGCCGATGCGACCGTACAGCCCGACCAGGTCATCAACTTCACTTTAATCTCACAGAATGAGGCTTATGTGACTTATAGCAATGGTCAGAAGCTTGGTATGAAGAATCCACTTTTTGACAAGAAAGGCTTCTCTTTCAAGGGTGAAAAGCTCGACGAGGCAATAAGTCGCTTCAACGACCATTATGACGATGTCGACGTGGAAGTGGAAAAAGATGGCAAAATAGACTTCTGATCTACCCCAAACCCCAAACTCCAAACCCCAAACTTCAAATTTGCCAAGTTGCTCTGCAACTTGGCAAATTTGAGTTATTACAGTCTAAGCAATAGCGCGGTCATATAGCCGACGTAGCAGAGCAAGAGGACCAGACCTTCAAGACGGGTTATGGTCCTCTTCTTGTATACCCACGCGAACAGATAGAAGAGCACCGAAGCCACCAAGAGCGTGCCGAGGTCCATATTGTCGATGCCCTCAAACGGAAGCGGCGAAATGGTGGCGGTGATGCCCAACACAAAGAATATGTTGAAGATGTTGCTCCCTATCACGTTGCCAACGGCCAGCCCCGGTTTTCCTTTGATGGCCGCTACCACCGATGTGGCGAGTTCCGGTAGCGATGTGCCGATTGCCACGATTGTGAGGCCCACCACGCCTTCGCTGATGCCGGCCTTTATGGCAATCGAGGAGGCTCCAGCCACAAACCTGTCACCACCGAAGATGAGGGCGCCCAAGCCGAGCAGGATCCACAGCACGGCGCGCCACATCGGCATTTCTTTGCCTTTGTTGTCGTCAGTGGCCTGCGGTTGTGCAGTGGCCGGTATCGGTTCGAGGGGGGAGTTGGGACTGACTGCCGCAGTGTGGCGCGGGCGTGCCGTGGCAAACGTGTGGCGCATGAAGAGCGCGAACGCCAACAGCAGGAAGATGCCGTCGGTGCGCGAGATGATATCGCTGCCGAAGCCGTTGATCCATGAAGAGTTGCCCAAGGCCCAGATGACTATCGACGAAAGAATCACAATGGGCAGCTCCGTGGTCATCACCGTTCGCTCCACCTTGATAGGGCGGACCAACGCCGTGATGCCGATTATCGCCAATATATTGAAAATGTTGCTACCCACGGTGTTGCCCACTGCCAAAGGAGCGCTCCCGTTGATTGCCGAAACAATCGAAATCACAAGCTCAGGTGCAGATGTGCCGAAGGCCACCACTGTCAAGCCTATCACAAGACTGCTTACTCCGAGACGCGAGGCGATAGACGATGCACCGTCGGTCAATGCATTCGCACCCCACAATATTAATACCAATCCCACCAATAACCAAATCACTGCCATCATACTTTCTCAATTTTTTGTATGTTCTTCAATCAGGTGTCGGGCCTGTTTATATGTTCCATAAAAAAATGCCCTTACCAATTGAGTTAAACAAAATTAGGGAAATTTTATTGTTTTTGTGTAAAAGAATCATTAAGATTTGCAAATCTTTTCATAAAAACGATGTGTCGGTAAATGAATTTTACTACTTACCATGAATGTGAATAACTCGCCTTGTGAAAAGTAACTTGTATCAAATAAGCGACTTGTGCTAACCTGCAACCTCGCGTTAATCTAAATAAAAGTTGACTTGCCCGTAGGAGATATATGCCTCGGACAATAAAATTATAAAAGCCTGACAATCAAAAGTCATAAACGACATTATGAAATTTTATAAATGGATAGTGCCTGTGGCACTCGTGTCTTGTGTATCCGGCATTGCCGATGCGCAAGACGTTGCCATAAAGACCAATCTGCTCAACTGGGCTACAACCACACCCAACATCGGTGTGGAGTTCGGTTTGGGTCGCAAGTCTACGATTCAACTTTTTGGCGACATCAACCCCTGGGAGTTTGGAGATGACAAGCATTTCCGCAGTTGGACAGTGCAGCCTGAATACCGCTATTGGTTCTGCGAGAAGTTCGGAGGCCATTTCGTCGGTGTCCATGCGCTCGCCGGCCAGTATAATGCCAAGGGCATCAACTTCCCCCTGAAGAGCTTGATAGTGAGCAGCAGTTTGAAATCGGCTGGAGAGGGCGAGCCCGACCCCGCCTCGCTCGAGAAGGGGTGGCCTGACCTCACGAACGACCTCAACGGACCCAACGAGTCAGGCAAGCTCCGCCATGCCGAGGGCTGGTTCGCCGGCTTCGGCGTAACCTACGGCTACCAGTGGATGCTCTCGAAACACTGGAACCTCGAGGCCTCGATAGGCGTGGGTTACGTATATTCCGACCTCACGCTTTATGGCCGCTGCAACACAAAGATTGACACCCGAAAACTGCACTATGTGGGCCCCACGAAGGCTGCCCTCAGCATAATGTATATGTTCTAATATCAGTAAGAAAATGGCAACATATAAGCATATCATTACATCTGTGGCGATGCTGATGGCCGCAACCCCGGCTTTCGCCGCGACTCAACGCACTGAGACGACCCTCGACGCCGTCAAGGTGAAAAACGTGTCGCTCACCACTGAGGAGGGCAATATGAAAGTGGCCTTCGACCTCGACCTCTCCGACTTGAAGCTCAAGGGCTCCGAACAGGTTATATACACTCCCATCTTCGTGGGCGAGGGTGACTCGATTGCCCTGGGCAAGATTGTGGTGAACGGGCGCGACGAGCAGCTCCGCTGGGAGCGCGACCCGAAGCGCTTGGTGCACGACGCCTCCGAGGTGGTGCGCCGCAAGAACGGCACCGGCCAGTCCGTGTCGGTGAGCCGCTCATTCCCATATCAGACCTGGATGGACTATTCGCACGTTGTGCTCGCCGAGGACCTCTGCGGCTGCGGTGACCTCCAGGCTCAAAAGCGCATTCCGGTGGGTGAATTCGACAACCGTCCCGCACCGCCGCCCATGATGACTTTCCTTGCCCCGAAGGCCGAGGCAGTAAAAGCTCGCGCAGAGAAAGGCTCAGCATTCGTAGACTATGTGGTCAACAAGACCAATATTCTTCCCGACTACCGCCGCAACCGACAGGAGATCGCAAAGATCGTGAAGACAATTGACCTCGTGAAGAATGACCCTATGGTGTCGATTACGGAAATCAATATTCACGGTTACGCATCGCCCGAGGGTTCCTATTCCAACAATACCCGCCTCGCCGAAGGCCGTGCAGCATCGCTCAAGGAGTATGTGAAGAGTCTCTATACCCTTCCCGACAAGGTTTTCACCTCAAACGCTACGCCCGAGGACTGGGCGGGCCTGCGCAAGCTTGTGGAAGAGAGTACTCTGCCGGAGAAGAATGAGATTCTCGCCATAATAGACAATCCCAACCTCGAGCCTGACCCTCGCGACAACGAAATCAAGAAGCGTTTCCCGCAGACTTACCAGTATATGCTAAAGGAATGGTATCCCGGTTTGCGTCACTCTGACTATACGGTGAGCTATGTGGTGCGTCCTTTCACCGTAGAGGAGACAAAGGCCATCATGAAGAAGAACCCCAAGCAGGCGAGTCTGAACGAGATGTTCCTCGTGGCGCAGACCTACGAGCCGGGTTCCAAGGAGTTTAACGAGGTGATGGATATAGCAGTGGCAACATATCCCGAAGATGAGACGGCCAACCTCAACGCAGCATGCGCCGCGCTCAACGATAAGAACTGGACAAATGCCGCCAACTATCTAAAGAAGGCCGGTAACACTCCTGAGGCAATTCACGCGCGAGGAGTGCTCGCCATGAATACCGGCGACTACGACGCGGCTCGGAAGTATCTCACCGATGCCCAGAACGCCGGCATAGCATCGGCCGAAGCCAACCTGAAGATTCTCGAGCGTCTCGAACGTCTTAAGAAACAAAACAAGTAGAAAAAACTTAAAATTACCAATATTCATGAAATCTTTGAAATTCGGCGTAATGGCAGCCGCATGTGCCATCATGGTGTCGTGCTCTAACGAAGCACCCGAGAACATATCTTCCAACAACACTGCAGAAACCGGCTTCGCGGCCTTCAGTGTTAATCTCCCCTCTGTGCACGGCGCCGGCTCTCGTGCTGTCACCGATGAGCAGGGCACGCCCTCTGAGTATGCAGTGAAAAATGGTCGCGTGCTTATCTTCAAGAAAGCTGCAACCGATGCTGAGTCAACATTTCTATGCATGGGCGAGCTTACCGGCATGTCATGGACTGATGCTGCTACCGGCGAAGTGACTACAACATCTACCGGTGTGGCAAAACTTGAAAATGTGGAACCTAAGAACGACAATGTGCAGTATGGTGCCATCGTGGTGCTCAATTACACCACCGACTTCGTGTTCCCCACTTCCGGACAGAAGCTTGGCGACTGGTCGAAGGTGGCTCAGACGAGCAAGATGATTCTTGAGGCTGACGGTGCAAAATATATCACCATGTCTTCTGCTCCCGAGTATCAGAGTGCTACTGTGGAACCCACTGTGCTTCGCGATGTGAATAAGACCAAGATTTTCCAGACCGCTGCCCAGGCCGCTTCTGACGGCACTCCCGCTTCGGTGGCTTATGTGCAGCGCAACGTGGCAAAGGTCAGCCTCACAGCTGCCAACCCTGAGACTATTGCTGACGGCCTCTTCAAGGGTGATAAGGTCAAGATCAACGCATGGGGTCTCGATATTACCAACAAGACCTCTTATGCGCTTCAGGTCACTGACGGCCTGACGGCTTCTTATGCTGACATCTGGAGCGGTAACGGCACGCTCAACCGTTTCTTTGGCTCCGGCAAACTCTTCAAGCGTGTGTTCTGGGCTATCGACCCTAACTACAGCGACGCTACCACCCCCACTACCTTGGAACAGGTGAAGGCTGCATTCAATGTGATAAGCGATGTTACCGCCAATCCAGCTTGCGAGTATGCTCTCGAAAACACTTTTGATATCAACAATCAGCTCCAGGGTCAGACCACACGTGTGCTTGTGCGTGCATCCTACACTCCTGCCGGCATGACTGAGGGTGAGACTTTCTTCCGTCTCGGCACTCTCAATACCCTTTGGACTGTGGCCAACCTCAAGACCAACATTGAGAACGTGGCTCACAACACCATCGGCGGTACTATCACCGTAGACCTTGGTTCAGTGGCCACTGTGGCGGGTTATCACGCACTCAACGAAATCAGCATCAAGAAAGATGGCTCCGATCTCTCAGCTGACCAGAAAAAGCAGGTGGCCGTGGCTCTCGGTTTCGGCGAGTCTGATGCCAAGATTATCGCTACTTATACCGGTGGCAACACTTACTATGTGAGCCGCGTGAAGCACTTCGACCCCGTCACCGAGACTCCCTGGCAGGTGGGTGATCCTACCTATAATGGCGACAACCTCAAGTATCTCGGCCGTTACGGCATGGTCCGAAACAACTGGTATGAGGTGGTGGTCAACTCTATCTCCGACCCCGGCAGCCCCGTGGTGCCCGAGATCGACCCCAACATCCCCGACGACGTCAACGACTTCTATATCTCAGTGTCGGTCAACATACTCAGCTGGGCTAAGCGCGTTCACAACGTCGACCTCTAATTGACCCTATTATTCTGACGACATACGATGAATATTAAGAAAACAACAATGCATATGCTCACACTTGCCATGGCCCTCACCGGCCTGGCAAGTTGTGACTTCATGCACGATGATCTTGATGATTGTGCCGTCAAGCCTAACGTGAGTGCCTATCTCGACTTCTCTTATAATTACAACACCACTCTGGCAGACCGCTTCGGCTCCGATGTCGGCACCGTAAAGGTGTATGTGTTTGACGAGAACGACCATATGGTATTGACCGAAGAGCATTCCAACTATTCCACCGGCAATGCGCTGAAGCAGGAGGGCTTCAAGATCCCTCTCGCTCTCCCGCCCGGCAATTATAGTGCATATGCTGTGGCTTACGGACATACGGGCGGCTATCAGGCTGCGCTCAACGAGAGCGGCGCCAAGTTCCGCCTCACCGAACCCTCCATGAACGAGGGCGTCTCCAAACTGAGCATCGGCCTCGACCATGTCAACTCTTACGTGCCTCACAATAATGTGATGCTCGACACTCTCTGGACCACACGCGCCGCCGTGCCTATCGTTATCCCGGAGGCTAAGGAGCCTGTGGAAGGCGACCCCCAGGAAGAGGATATCGTGGTCAACGGCACCGTAAATCTGATGCGTGTCACCAACCACGTCAGGATATCATACTTCCATGAAAATTTCCCCAAGAACACTGACTTCTCGAATTACGAGGTATGGATCGAATCGCGCCAGCCGCGCGACCGCATGGATGTGTTGGGCAATTATTCGGGAGCAACTTCCGTGATCCGTTGCACCCCGTTCAAGTCTGCCGTGGAGGATGACAAGAACGGCAACCGTTGCAATGTGCTCGACTTCGGTCTGCCCCGCTTCATAATGCACCAGGAAGGCAATCAGCGCGTCAAGCTATGCTTCCGCAATAAGTCGACCGGCAGTGTCACTGAGATTGCCCTCCTTGCCGACCTCCTCGTGAAGGGTAATGCCGCCTTCGCGCAGCATAACTGGTCTGAACAGGAATATCTCGACCGCGAATTTGATTATGAGGCGCAGGTGGTGCTCAACGATAAATCGTGGAGCTATGCCAATGTTTTCGTAAACATACTCTCATGGGCTAAACGTGTTGATAACGTGCATCTTTAAGACCCATGTCTTGTGTATGTGCATATTTTGTTAGATTTGCAATAACATGAAATACTCCAGTTACAAAATATTGAGTCTACTTGTCTTGGCTTTTGCATTGGTTGGCTTGTCAGGTTGTGCTGACTCCATCTTCGATGCCCCTGAGACAGAGGGTGACAGCTACGAAGACGGCACCCAGCTGGTGTTGACTGTCGCCTTGCCTCAGGCCACCCGTGCCGGAGCTGACGGCGACCGCGTCGACGCCACCGAGCAGGAGTGCAAGATCAACTCGCTCCGGCTCATCGCATTCGCTCCGGGTGTGGTGGAAAACAGGGTCCTTGCCATCGGCAGTCAGATGATCTCCGACAAGACGAGCCAGACATTCACACTCAAAGGCTTGCGTCCGGGCGACTACTCCATCTATGTGATGGCCAACATTCCGGACGTGCTCGTGTCGGGCATAATCTCCGAGGACCAGCTCAAGAAGGTGATTCTTGACTACACCTCGCAGCTTCCCGAGCCGGGCAACCTCCCCATGATATATGAGCCCACCGCCGGCACCACAATCCCGGCCGAGGGCACCAAGACCCCAACTGTGCACGAACTCAGCATGAAGTTCGCCTGCGTCAAGGTGCGTTATAACATAATCTTCGACAAGTCGATTGCCGGTGTGGCAGACCTGTTTGGTGAAAACGGACTCAAGATTAAGGATGCCTCATTGCAGCAGGTCTCCACCAAGTCTTCGCTTGTCACCGATGAGTCGAAGCTCTACGATGTGCGTTCGCTCGCTGCTTCGGGCAGCTATTTCGATAACTATTCGAAAGTTGACGCCAATGCTAATGGCAAGAACGACGTAGTGACCGCTTCGGGCAATGCAGTGGCAACTCCCTCAGCTCCCACCTCCAAGTGGCTCTGGCAGGGCACCGTGTATCTCCCCGAACGTTATGCAGCCGAAGCTTCGCAGCAGACTCGTCTTGATATTAACGCTTACGTGTGTGGTGCTGATGGCAAGGAGGGTTCGGTGAGAAATAAATACTCTATCGCTCTGGGTGGCTATGATGGCGCACCTAATGCCAAGACGCTTCCTCGCGACACCTATTATGAGGTGATTGGTACGGTGAAGACACTTGGCACCGCCGAACTCGACACTCGTGTTGTGGCACGCAGCTGGTCGGAGACTCTGCTCCCCGCAGACTTCGTGCATACATATCTTACGCTCTCCAAGACACGCTTAAGTGTGGAGTCTCTGCTCAACGATGAGCTGATTTACGACACCGACGGTCGCGGCAATGTGGAGATCAAGTGTGAGTCCACCATACCCACATCCAACGGTCAGCGTATCGTGGAGTTCGTATGGGACCAGACCAACAAGAAGTATATAGCCAAGGTAAACCTCAGCATCGATATTGTCTCGACTCTCCGCAGCGACCGCCTCGGCAAGGGCGACAAGGCCGCGAAGTGCTATATCAAGGCCGGAAATATCAAGAAATATTTCTATGTAGATTTCGACATAACACCCTATTTCGAGATTGAGGAGCTTGTCAAGATCAAGTATAACACTTCTGAATCTAACCTCAACAAGAAGACCTTCCATTATCGCACCAACCTCGGCGGTGTCTACCTTACGAAGTCGGGTGCCGGTCATCTCGGTGAGGTGCTTCTCGGTTCGAGCAGCGAGCCTGCAAGCAATGTAATCAAGTCGAAGAAGATAGTGATACGTGAGGCCAACGGCACCGACGCCGCCAAGCGAGTCAGGATAGAATGTACTGACCCGACAGCTTCGGAGGGTTACATCACTGTGACGGCTCTTGACAATCCGGCCACATCGAGCAACCCCGGTGCCACGATTTACAGTTACTTCGACTTCTATCCCGGTAAATATAAGCGCATGTACAACAACGCGCAAACTCAGGAAGATGCAAAGCAAGACCTCGTGGACCTCGGCCACAACGGCACGCGCCCCTTTCAGGTAATCGTGATGCCCCCGACGGGAAGCTACCAGATTTACTTCCGCTCCATCAATGACTACCATAAGGGTACCACTGGTTCTAACAAAACATCGGAGTTCCTTACTATCGATGGCACCCGTTATAACTTCCCGACAGAAGGCGGCAGCAATAACTGGATTGACTTCTGGACTAACACATATTCGAGCAATGTGGATAATAATGCCCGTGATTGCCATCGTGTCTATATCTGGTCGCAGGTTGGCGAGACTACCGGCGTTGACCCGACGCAGCCCGTGTGGCGATTCACCAAGAACTATGATGACAAGAGCACCGGAAATGGAGACACCCGATTGACACCCGACTTCAACAATCCCGGATGGTGGTATTATCGTCTCGGTGAGGAGATGTCTCCTATATCAGAATCATACACTGATAAGGCAACTGCAGCGGAGAGGGAATATTACAATAAGCCTCGTCCGGGAGAGACCCTTATGATCTTCCATAATGGTTGGGACTCGAAGGAAGGTTTTACACTTCATCGTGCCTCGCACCACCTTGACCCGGGTATTCCATTGTTCGACTTTGAGGATCGTGAAGGTTATATCGTGTTTGACCCGACTTCTGAACCTTACTTCTATACGTTCGACGACAAGCCTGTGATTGAGGATATAGAGTTCTCGATTTATTCCAATGCCAAGGTGATCGGGTGGTTCAAGAATTATGGCAACGCCTCCAGTGGCATTGCAAACGATAATACCCGTTACTCGATATGGAGCAATACGGTGACAAGTACTCGTCAGTCTGACGGCAGCTATCTGACCAAAATCAAGCTGAAATGTCCGCAGGGCAAGTATGCCAAGGGTATCACCATTAAGTTTGAGGGTGGCACGACTACAACTGTCGGAGTTCCGCAATATGTCTATCTTGGTGTGCTTGATGCCAATAATTGGACTAACGGTGCGCCTCGTGCTTATTTCTATGAAGGTTCTAACGGTGGAGAATATACAAGCTGGAGCACTACTCCCGAAATGAAATTCTATAATACTGAGGGTAACGGTAAAATTTATAGGATAGAAGTGCCGGCAGGCTGGCAGAATGGAAAGGTTTTGTTCCAAAACAATTCTCGAAGTGAACAGCGAGGCCAAAGCGATGATAACAAAACAGGTTATCAATTGCAAAGCACGGCTTCCAAGATTGCCTATACAAACACTAAAGATTGGGGTAATTATGGAGATCAGCCGACAAGCTCCGCAACTTCCGGGGGTACGCAGTCCGTTCTTTTCAACGGTCAGGCTTATCCCGGTAATACAGGTTACTTCAACACTTCTACCAAGAAGTGGTCGCGTACAAAGAATTTCTAACATCG
This sequence comes from uncultured Muribaculaceae bacterium, assembly GCA_910584185.1. GTDB lineage: Bacteria > Bacteroidota > Bacteroidia > Bacteroidales > Muribaculaceae > Lepagella. The sequence goes on along the minus strand of CAJTYC010000026.1, from coordinate 2,627 downwards.
AGTTCAAATTAAAATGATTCAAATGATGAAATTTAAGAAATATTTTAGATATTTTGCCGGGCTGCTTCCGCTCTCTCTCTTGGCGGCTTGTGCGTCTGACTCGGTGTTAGATGACCCGACGGTAGTCGATGAGGTGCCGGCGGAGATAACCCTCACGCTGACTGTGCCCCCTGAGACTCAGGTGGAACTCGGCACCCGTGCCGCCGACCCTGCCGTGGCTTCCTTGACTGTGCTTTGCTATGACAAGGATGGCAAGGGGCTAAGCACGAAGCGCTTCACTTCGGGTTGGCAGCTCAACAACGGCACTTACTCTATGACGGTGCCTATCCATAAGCTGACCAATTCTGTGCAGGTCGTCACCAATGTGGGTGCCGACAAGCTTCCCGACAACGCCAACGGCGCTCCGGCTCTCAGCTCTATCACAATCTCTGACCCACAGGCCGGCGTGCTTTGGGGCTCCTCGAAGCTCAGTGGCCTTATCTCCAACAATTCGAAGATGACTCTGCTTCGTGCCAACGCCAAGGCTTCGGTGAAGATGGATGCTGCCGCCAAAGGCTTTACGATTACCGGAATTGGTGCCTATGGCACCGCCGCTACCGGTGTGGTTGCTCCGACTTCTGCCAATTCGGTTGCTGACGCTTCGGGTGCCGTGACCGGTGTCAAGGCTCCGACTCTCCCTGCCGGCGTGGCTTATACTTATAAGTCCGGCATGAAGGGTGCGGCTGATGAGGTGGCTCTCTTCGAGACCCCGGCTCAGTCGGGCAATGATTGCGCCCGCGTGATTGTCAAGATAAAGTATGACGGCGTGGAGGGTTACTATCCTGTGGCTTTCCGCACCCGTGAAATCAACCCCACGTGGTCTACGCAGCATCCCGGCCAGACTCCTGCCGGCTCGGAAATTGAGAATGCCTATATCTACACCCCGGTGCCTGTGCTCCGCAATTATCACTACATCGTGACGGTCAAGGAGGTACGTGCCAAGGGATGGACATCTTATGATGAGGCTTGCAAAGCTGAGCCTGACAACCGTCTCACCGTGGAGATTACCGAGCGCGATGAAGCCATCACCGACATCATCGCCACACGCGACTATATGCTCGGCATAGGGGGCGACGTTACTTGCGACTATGCTGCGGGCACTGTGAGCTTCGATGTGGTGACTTCTTATACCGGTCAGCTTTCGGCCACGAGTTCGCAGTCGTGGGCGCATGTGGACGGCGCAAACCTGCAGTGGGGGAGTGCCACTACTGTAACAGGCCTCCCTTCGGGCGCTCACAGCACGGGCCGTCGCTTCCACGCCACCCTCAAGGTGGATGAGAACGGCAGCAGCGTGAGCTCTCGCGAGGCAGTCATCACTGTCCGCGCCGGTGAACTCACCCGTTCGTTCAAAGTGATTCAGCTCGCCCATGACCTCAAGCGCGACCCGCGCCGCAAGGTTATCGCTGAAGGTCTCGGCAGTGTGGTGAATGACTATTTCGATTGGATTGACAACACCTGCAAGGGCCTTCTGCCGGAGCAGAACCGTGGCGCGGAGCGTAACCAGGGCCTCCACTTCGCGGCTGTCAACAACCGCACCATGACATACAAGATACCCAAGCTCTCGGGTGATACCAAGGGTGCTGTGAGTGGTGATTTCTCGGTAACTGAGCAAAACGGCTACTGGGTGGTGAAAGCCAACAATCTGGCTACTCCCAAGATTGAGATCGGCTCGCTGACCATCAATAGCTCGAATGGCGTGATTGTGTATCCGCTTTACCGCACGGGCGTATTCCATGAGTTGACAAGCAATACGGCCAACTGGCAGCTGCCCGGCCATGAGATATATGGTTGGTTCTATTATGAGGTTGTCAAGGTGAACGGTCGTTATGTCCTTGACCGCAACCTCGGGGCTTCGACCAACGCACCCTACACCTCTACGGTAGCTTCGCTGCACGGCAATGCCGATGCCTGTGGTGTCTACATGGCGATTTCGCGCACGAAGAATGAGGGGAGCTACGTGTCGAAGGCCCTTAACCTCAGCGGCCTCGTGATACCTACGGAGGCTGATGTGAAGGCATGGGCTTCGGGTGGCTGGACCAACAAGCTGACTGATGTGTCGGCCAACGGCGAGACCACGAAGATCCTTGCGTTGAACACAACCGACTCGAAGGTGAGCGGCAACGTGATATACTTCCCCCATGCGGGATATTACGAAGCCGACGTGCCCAACAACGAGGCATACGTAAACTTCTGGACAAGCACGTTGCTGACCGGTTCGCAGGGCTACAGCCCCTCGAGCCCGGAATATGGCTACTGGTTCAAGATGTTCAGCGCGACCGACAGTTACGTGTCGAGCAACCCTTTCACCAACATGCGAATCTGCACAGGAGTCGAAGGCGAAGAGCCAAACGAATACTCGCTATTCCGCTACGCCCCAATCCGCCTCAGCTACAACTGATAACTTTCGCAAGCTTCAAGTTGTAGGCAATTAGGCAAATAAAGGCAATTTGCCTATGGCAAGGCAAGAAAACTGCGTAAGCACCAAGTGGTGCCTACGCAGTTTTTTTGTGACGTCGGCGGCGCCTCCTTTCCCCCAGTGCGCGATGCAACGTGGCCTGCCGGCGCGAAGCCACTGGGGGTAAGGAGGC
>CAJTYC010000025.1 GCA_910584185.1 uncultured Muribaculaceae bacterium | reverse complement strand
CCGATGTTGTTATGAATTGGAGGTCTAACCTGTACTTTAGTTAATGCTTACGAAAAGAGGCACCACCGACGTTACAAAGTCGAAGAGGGAGGTTGTACCGACTGCAAAATCAATTTGCAACAATAGTGTATAATGAACAATAGTTTATACGCAGACAGGGCGTGCTTTCGCACGCCCTGTCTTATCTATTAGGGGTTTGGGGTTTGCTTTGGTTTAGAGCATTATCAGGTTGGCTGCTGAGTCTATGCAGTATTGGTAGATGCAGCTTACGAGGCCGAAGAGTATTATGCCTGCTACGCAGATCCAAAGGGCTACGCGCTGTGAGCCGTCGCTCTTGAATGATTCCACTTTCGCTTCGCCGGGGTTTATCCAGATGGCTTTCACTACCAAGAGGTAGTAGTAGAGCGAGATGATGGTGTTGATCAGGGCGATGAGCACGAGCATGTAGAGTGCCATGCTGTTGCTTGCTGTCACTGATGTAAATATCAAGAATTTGCTGAAGAAGCCTGCAAACGGCGGTATACCTGCCAGCGAGAACATTGCCAGTGTCATGGCGAATGAGAGCCAGGGGTTGGTCTTATGAAGTCCGTCGTAGTCGTCCATGCTGTGCTTGCCGGTCTTGTTCTCTATGGCTGAAATCACCGAGAAGACTGCGAGGTTGCTCACTATGTATACGAAGATGTAGTACATCATCGAGCCAAGTCCAAGCGCAGATTCTGTCATCACACCGAGCATGATGTAACCGGCCTGCGAGATTGATGAGAAGGCCATGAATCGCTTCATGTTCTTCTGGCGAATCGCGAAGAGGTTACCCACTGTGATTGTGGCGATGATTACGGCATACATCATCCACTCCCAGAGAGCGGAATAGAGAGTGCCGAATGCCTGCACGAATATCACGAAGAATGCGAAAGCTGCCGAACCTTTCGAGATAACCGAAAGATAAGAGGTGACAGCTGTAGGTGCACCCTGATATACGTCGGCAGTCCAGAGATGGAAAGGCACGAGCGAGAGTTTGAAGCCGATACCTGCAATCACAAATGCGAGTGCACAGACGAGAAGACCGGACTCCTCACCAATCACGGCTGCTGCGATATCGTTGAAGTAGAGCGAACCGCCTGAGAAAGCATATACGAATGAGAGACCCATCAGCAATACGGCTGAGGAGAAGACTGCTGTGATGATATACTTGAAAGCAGCCTCGTGGCTCTCATAATGGCGCTTGTTGAAGGCGACCATCGCTGCCAACGGGAGAGATGCTGACTCCAGACCGATGACAAAGAGAAGGAAGTGGCGAGCGGAAATCATGAGGTACATGCCGAAGAGAGTCACGAGCATCAACTCATAGAACTCACCCTTGCGGATAGCCACTTCATCGCTCTCAACCCACTTGGCCGACTGCAGGAGCACGATGAACACACCCACGTTGAGGATAGCCTTCATGGTCTTGCAAGCCATGTCGTCGACATACATGCCACCGAACGCGGCGACGTTGGAGCTCGGAAGAATCCAGATGGCCACTGTGGCGAGGCCGAACAGGATTGTGGTGAGAGGTGTGAGCGCCTTGCGGGCTGACTCACCTCCGAACACATCCCAAAGCAGGACCACGAAGAAAACTCCCAGTATTATAAGTTCGGGCAACATTGCCCCGAATTGTGAATAATCCATTTTAGCTTATTTTTTATTAGCGTTTGGTTACGGTAGGCCAAATTAGATGGCTGTGTTCAGTGCGTTGATGATAGGCACGAAGCTCTGCTGTATTGTCTCGTTGATCCAGTTGGGGAAGAAACCGATGCCGGCGAGACAGAGAATCAGAGTTGCCGTGGAGAGACGCTCCCACCAACTTGCGTCGGTAAGCTGCAGGTGATGCTCATCTTGCACGGGGCCGAGTATCAGCTTACCCACCACACGCAAGATATAGACTGCGGTAATCACGATAGAGGTCGTGGCAGCAATCACGAAGATACGGTGGAAGAGGTCGCTATTCTCGAAAGCACCGAAGAAGATGGTCATCTCAGCCACGAAGCCCGACATACCGGGGAGACCGAGCGATGCGAAACCGGCTATCATGTAGCAGACACCAAGGTAAGGCATAATCTTCATCATGCCGCCCATCTCACGGATGTCGCGGGTGTGAGTACGACCGTAAATCATACCGATGAGCGCAAAGAAGAGAGCTGTCATCAGACCGTGGCTGAGCATCTGGAGGATACCACCGGTCATTGCGGTCTGATTGAGCATCAGGATTGCGAAGAGCACCATGCCGCAGTGCGACACCGAAGAGTAAGCGTTGATATACTTGAGGTCGGTCTGCACGCATGCCGAGAAGGCACCGTAAACAATGGAGATACCTGTAAGGATGATGAAAATCCAGGAGAGTTCCTGAGCAGCCGAGGGGAGAAGATAGATGGCGATGCGGAAGCAACCGTAGCCACCGAGCTTCATAAGCACACCGGCGTGGAGCATTGACACAGCAGTCGGCGCACAAGCGTGACCGTCAGGACTCCAAGTGTGGAAGGGGAACATGGCACCCAACACACCAAAACCGACAAACGTGAAGCAGAAGAGCATGTTCTGCCAAGTGGGGTCGATAGAGTTGTTGTGTGCAATCTGAAGTATGTTCCAAGTGAGTTCACCACCTTCGGGTGCGCTGTGCCAGTAAATGCCGAGCAGACCGAGCATCAGGAATGCCGAGCCACCCATAAGCATAAGCGTAAGCTTCATGGCCGAATACTCCTTGCGGCCCGTGCCCCACACACCGATGAGAAGATACATCGGGATAAGAGCTACCTCATAGAACATGAACATGGTGAACATGTCGATAGAGATAAAGAAGCCGAACACACCTGTGGAGAGGAGTGCGAACCAAAGGAAGAAATTCTTGGGAAGCGGGTTGATTTTCCAAGAAGCGAAAGTTCCGGCGAAAACGATGATAGCCGAGAGGAGGAGCATCAACACCGAAATGCCGTCAACACCGACAGCGAGGTGAATATTGAGAGGTTCATACCACATCCAGCTGCCCTGGAAAAGCATCTCGGAAGTGTCGCCGGCGCCACGCAGGCGCAGGAACTCGCACACGAGCCAGATGGCCATGCCAAGCAGCACAGTGCTGCAAGTCACCATCACCGCGCGGATAGCTTTCATATTGCCATTGCCGCAACATGCCAGCCCTGCCATCATGATGATGGGAACTATAACAAACCAGATTAAGAAATTTGAAAACATAATCTAAAATATTTTGCGACAATTGAGAATTACAATATACATATCCAAGTGATGGCAGCGAGCACCACGGCACCGAAGAAATACCAGATGACGTATGACTGGGCGCTACCGCTCTGCATACCCTTGATTTTGACAGAAGTCCACTGGGTCACAGCTGCGAGACCATCCATTGTGCCGTCGATGATGTGGCGGTCGAACCATGCGATGCTCTTGCAGATGATATTGAAAATGAACTTATGAGTGATGAACATGTAAATCTCGTCCCAATAGAAACGACGGTTGGCGGCACGCCAGAGCGAGGGCCAGAAATTCTTGACACGTTCGGGCCAGGGGTTCTTCTTGACATACATGAGAGTGGCAAGCGCAATGGCAAGCACAGCCACAGTAAGAGAAGTAGCAGCCACCGAACCTTCGATGTGTATATGATAAGGCTCACCGTTGAAAGTCACGAGTTCACCGAAGGGGATGAAACCGGCCACACAGCTCACAGCCGCAAGGATAATAAGCGGCAACGACATCTGCCAGGGAGCATCGTGAGGCTTGTGACCCTCATGCTTGTATTTGGGATTCTCCTCCCACCAGAACACGAGGAAATACATGCGGAACATATAGAAAGCCGTAAGACCGGCCACCATAGTCATCCAAGCGCCCCAGAACCAGTGGCGGCTGAACATAGCAGCCAACATCTCATCTTTAGAGAAGAAACCGGAGAAAGGCCAGATACCCGCGATAGCGAGACATCCGATAAGGAATGTCCAGTGGCAAATCGGCATATACTTGCGCAAGCCACCCATCTCGGTGTAATTGTTGGAGTGAACCGCATGGATAAGGCAACCTGCACCGAGGAAGAGGAGGGCCTTGAACATGGCGTGAGTGAAGAGGTGGAACATACCGGCCATGTAACCGAGACCTGAGTAATGCACACCCTCTACAGGCTCATTGTATGCGCAACCGAGCGCAACCATCATGAAAGCGATCTGCGAGATGGTAGAGAAAGCGAGGATACGCTTGATGTCGATCTGAGCGCAGGCAACCACAGCAGCATAGAAAGCGGTGATGGCACCTACAACGCAGATGAAAGTGAGCGAATCGGGCACGATGCAGAACATCGGGAAGAAGCGTGCCACAAGGTACACACCGGCCACGACCATTGTAGCGGCGTGGATAAGAGCGGACACCGGAGTGGGACCCTCCATAGCATCGGGAAGCCAGATATGGAGCGGCATCATGGCCGACTTACCCATACCGCCCACGAAGATGAGCACCATGGCCCAGGTGAGCACCGATGCACCCATGAATGTAGCGCCGACAGTAGACTGGAGCACTGCGATGGGCTGCGCGTTGAGCATCATGAAATTGAACGCCGAAGCACCGCCAAGCACGCCATCGGCCGGAGTGCTCGACACATAGTAAGAGAGGAACAGGATACCGATAAGCATGAAGAGGTCGGCGAAACGGGTCACAATGAAAGCCTTCTTCGAAGCCGACACCGCAGAGGGGAGCTTATAGAAGAAGCCGATAAGCAAGTAAGAAGATACACCCACGAGCTCCCAGAAGATATACATCTGGAAGATGTTGGTGGCCACCACGAGGCCGAGCATCGAGAATGTGAAGAGAGAAAGGAAAGCGTAGTAACGCTGGAAACCCTTCTCACCCTCCATATAGCCCCAGCTGTAAAGATGCACCATAAAAGAGATAGTGGTGATTACCACAAGCATCATGGCGCAAATCGGGTCGAGCAGGAAGCCGATGTTGACGACCATACGGTCAGTAAAGGCAAGCCATGTCACATCGAAGAGCTGCACCTGCTGGCGCACACCGTCGACGATAAACTCAGGATTGCCTGAAAAGAAATAAGTGAAAGCCACGATATAGGCAATCACGGCCAGCGTGCCGTTGCCGAGGATACCCAGGATGCCCGCCAGCTTATGGCTCATCTTCACGCCACCCAGTCCCAGGATAAGGAACATGGTGAACGGAATGGCCAGAATCAGAATCGGAAGTGTCAAGCCCATATCAGAATTTCATTTGTTTTACAGAGTTAATGTCGGTATTTCCCACCTCGCGATAGATATTGATGATAATGGCGATGGCGATTGCAGTCTCAGCAGCCGCGATAGCGATTGCGAAGAGAGTGAACACCATGCCCTCCATGCTTCCGGGGAAAAGAAAACGATTGAACACCACGAAATTAAGGTCGGCGGCGTTCAGTACCAGTTCGAGCGAGATAAGCAGCGCGATCATGTTCTTGCGGGTGCAGAAACCATAAACGCCGGCTGCGAACATCACCACACTCGGAACAAGATACCATAACATAGTCAAGTCCATAGCAGTTGTTGATTATCGTTTGCGGGCGACAGTCACGCCGCCGATTATACATGCTAAAAGAAGAACACTGATCGCCTCGAACGGGAGGAGATACTGGAAACGGTTGGTGCCGATGAAAGCCTGACCGATAGTGTGCATGTCGATGTTCATGCCTGAGTTGATGCACTCAGTCAAAGAGAGACCGTTGATGAGAGGCATGAAGAAAATCGCCAGACAGAGAAGCACGAGGCCGAGAGAGGCCACGGTGATTCCGAGCGCACGTCGGTGCGAATCGAGCATAGGAGCGGCCTCGTCGGGACGACGCGTAAGCAAAATCGAGAAGACGAAGAGCACCATTATACCGCCCGCGTAGACCGCAATCTGCACGGCGCCGAGAAACTGGAAGCCAAGCTGGAAATAGAAGATGGCTGTTCCGATAAGCACGAAGAGCAGATAAGTGGCCGCGCGAAGAATTTTGCGGGAGGTCACGGTCAGCACGGAGCAAACCACGATGACGAGAGCCACCACAAAATAGAGAATAATATTCGCTACTGAATCCATTATGTTGTTATTGTTGTTTACAGTGTTAGGTCAGATAAATTCTGAGTTCAAGCCTGAGGCTTGTCGGCTTCAGCAGCCTTAGTTGCCTCAGCATCCTTTGATGCTTCGCCGGCTTGAGCAGCCTTGGCAGCCTCTGCGGCTTTGGCGGCCTTGATGGCTGCAGCCTTCTTCAGGGCCTCGGCCTTAATTGCGGCGAGCTTCTCAGGGTCCATCGCCGGCTTGGGGGCCGGGGCCGGTTCACCCTCGGGTTCGGGGCGGTAATTGAGTTGCTTTACAAGCTTGTCGCGTTCGAACACAGCCTGTTCGAAATCGTTTGAAAACTCCAACGCATCCTGAGGACAAGAAGTGACACAGAGCATGCAGAAAGTGCAGCTGCCGAGGTCATAGTAATACTTGTCGAGTTTGCGTTTCTTCTTACCGTCGGGCAATTCCACCATCTTAGTCTCCAACTTGATTGTACCGTTGGGGCAATTCATCTGGCAAATGCCGCAGCCGATGCACTTGTGGCGTCCATCGGCGTCATACTTCAGCGTAAGCTCAGCACGGAAACGGTCGGCAATCTGAAGGGTCTGACGGTTCTCGGGATACTGTTCGGTGACCTTAGGAGTCACGAACTCCTTACCTGTCACCCCCATACCGGTAACGAGACTCTTTATGCCGTTGCCGACTTCCTTGAAATAATCAATTATATTACTCATTAAAGAAATATGGTTTTCATATGGCCGGAGCAAAAGATGTTTTTGCTCCGGCCACCAAAAGTTAACTTATCTTTCCACTTGACCGCCCACGATGTCGAGCAGCTCGGTGGTGATGCTTGCCTGGCGCAACTTGTTGTATTCGAGGCGGAGCTGTTCGAGAAGCTTCTTGGCGTTGTCGTTGGCGCTCTGCATGGCCATTACACGGGCAGCCTGCTCTGAACTGCGGTTCTCGATAGTAACCTCCTGCATGGTGGAGAGCACAAACATCGGAAGCACCTCATTGAAGATGCTGTTGGCATCAGGCTCGAAAATGTAAAGTTGGTTCTCGTCAGCCTCACCGGCCTCACCGGCTATAGCCTTCTCCGACACAGGGAAGAGAGTCTCCGGAGTAAGCACCTGACGTCCCATGGAAATATATCTCATGTAAACAACGTCGATACGGTCAAACTCGCCGGAGCTGAAAGCATTGCGTAGCATATGGGTGAACTCATTGACCTTGTCACCATTCATCTTGCTGTCAACGCCATCGATCACCTTGACATCTACACCGAGCGACGACATGCGGCGCAAGCCCTTCTCAATTTTCTTGCCCACTGCGTAGACCGTCACCTCCACGTCGGAGCCAACGGCATTGCGCATACGGTCAACATGCTCGGCAACTCCCTTGAGGATATTGACATTATAAGCGCCACAAAGGCCATCGTCCGAACCGAACACCACGACAGCGGCACGTTTCACCTCCCTCTCCTCAATCAGGGGAGAGACGAAATTCTCGTCGGTGGCAAGTATGTGGGCCATGATTGACTTAATCTGGTCCTTGAACGGCTGGAGCTTACGAAGCGACTGCTCATTCTGGTGCACCTTGGCCGACGATATCATCTTCATCGCACCGGTGATCTTCTCCGTAGAAGCCACCGACCCGATGCGTGTCTTAAGTTCTCTTAAAGTTGCCATTTCAAAATACAGGTGTAAGAATTATCAGTTGGCGAGACCTGCCGCCACTTCCTTGGCCACAGCCGCGAGTGTCTGCTCCACCTCAGGGGTGAGCTTACCGGACTTCAGCACATCAAGCACCTCCTTCTGGTAGCGGAGCTGGAGAGTCTGGATAAGGTTCTCCTCAAACTCATGCACCTTCTCTATAGGTACATTCTCGAGCAGACCGTTCACACCGCAATATATCACGGCCACCTCATTTTCTACGGGCCAGGGATGATACTGCGGCTGCACGAGGAGTCTCTGGTTCTTGCGACCACGGTCGATAACGGCAGCGGTCACAGGGTCGATATCGCCACCGAACTTGGTGAACGACTCCAGCTCGCGGAACTGAGCCTGAGCGATTTTAAGCGTACCGGCCACCTTCTTCATACACTTAATCTGAGCGTTACCACCCACACGCGACACAGAGATACCGACATTGATAGCCGGACGAATACCCTGGTTGAAGAGACCGGACTCGAGGAATATCTGACCGTCGGTGATAGAGATCACGTTGGTGGGGATATAAGCGGAAACGTCACCTGCCTGAGTCTCGATAATCGGGAGAGCCGTGAGCGAACCGCCACCCTTCACCATAGGCTTGAGCGCCTCGGGGAGGTCATTCATATTCTCGGCCACCTTCTGGTCCTTGATAATCTTGGCGGCACGTTCTAGCAGACGGGAGTGGAGATAGAAGATATCGCCGGGATAAGCCTCGCGGCCCGAAGGACGCTTAAGGATAAGCGACACCTCACGGTAGGCCGCAGCCTGCTTGGAGAGGTCATCATACACGATGAGAGCATCGCGACCGGTGTCGCGGAAGAACTCACCGATAGCTACACCCGCGAAGGGTGCGAAATAACGCATGGAAGCGGAGTCGGAGGCATTGGCAGCCACGACCACCGTATATGCGAGAGCGCCATACTTCTCGAGAGTATGGACTATAGAAGCGACAGTAGAAGCCTTCTGGCCGATAGCCACATAGATACAATATACAGGCTCACCCTTGTCGTAATTTTCTTTCTGGTTGATGATGGTATCGATTGCAATTGCAGTCTTACCCACCTGACGGTCACCGATGATAAGCTCACGCTGACCTCGACCGATAGGAATCATGGCATCTACGGCCTTGATACCGGTCTGGAGAGGCTGGTTCACGGGTTGGCGGAAGATAACGCCCGGAGCCTTGCGCTCGAGAGGAAGTCTGAAACGCTTGCCCTCGATAGGGCCTTTGCCGTCGAGCGGCTCACCGAGGATATTGATCACACGGCCAAGCACACCTTCGCCCACGGGGATAGAAGCCACCTCGCCGGTGCGCTTCACGGTCATATTTTCGGTCACCTCATTGACCTTGTCGAGCAACACGACACCCACGTTGCTCTCCTCGAGGTTAAGGGCCACGCCCGTCGCACCGTTCTCGAACTCCACGAGCTCGTTGCTACGGACATTCTCAAGACCATAGACATGGGCCACGCCGTCGCCTACGCTCAAGACAGTGCCCACCTCTTCAAATTTCACTTTTGAATTGATATTTTCGAGCTCCTGCTTTAAAACATCAGATATTTCGCTGGGATTAAGCATAATGTTAGTTAGCTAAATTTTGACGTAATTGTTCGAGTTCGTTGCTGATGGAAGCATCCATGCGAGTCGTGTCGACATCTATAACAAACCCTCCTATAATATTGGGGTCGACAGAAGTATGCCACTCAAAAGAGCGGTCCTTGAAAGCCTTCTGGACCACCGATTTCAGCTTATTCATCTCAGTTTCCGGAAGTTCAGCGGCAGTGGTGATGACCACGCGCGATATTTTGTTTTCCTTGCGGTAAATGTCGCGATAGGCCAAAGCCATGAGCAGAGCGAACTCCTCACGCTTATGGTCTAGAATAAGCTTGACAAAACGCTGATAGTCATTCCCGGGCTTTTCACCGGCTGCTGCGAGCAGCACCTTGCGCTTGTCGTCAGAGTCTACAAACGGGTTAGCGAGAATTTTCTCCAAGCCCGGGTTAGTGCGAAAAGCCTCGATGACATTGTTCATCTCGGCATACACCTCTTTCTGCTTGCCGGTATCGCCGACAAACTTGAAGAGCGCACGTGCATAACGGTGTGGTATCAGTCCGGAAATCATCTTCTATCAGTTTTTCTCAATTTCGTCCAACAGTTTATTGACCAATTCCTTCTGAGCTTTGTCATCGCTCATCTTGGAACGCATCATTTTCTCTGCGATGTCGATGGAGAATCTACCGACCTCAGAGCGGAACTGGAGTTCAGCCTCCTTGCGAGCCTGGTCTATGGCTACCTTTGCGGCATCCATTTCCTTTTTGGCGGCATTCTGAGCCTCCACACGTGCAGCCTCGATGATATCAGTCTTCATCTTGGCGGCCTCGCGGAGCATCTCAGCCTGACGAGCCTGAGCCTCCTTCACATATTTCTGGGCTTCAGAGCGGGCATTTTCAAGCTGCTCCTTAGCAATCCGGGCATCTTCCACACCCTGATCAATGGTATTGGCCCTACCCTCCATCATTTTCACTATCACGGGCCATCCCCACACAGCGAGAATGACAAACAGCAGGATGAACGCGATGAACATCCAGAACACCAAGCCGAAATCAGGTGTGAATAATTCCATGTTTGCTGAATTTTAGATAATTAAAGAAGCGAATCTCGAACCTTCAGGAAGCGACGTCACCGCAGCTTCCTGAAGGCTATGCGGAAATTCTACTTTCGAATGTAATTAAGTCCTTGCGTCGCTACTTATTTGATGAAGATAGCAAGAGCAGAGACAATCACAGCGAAGAGGGCCACACCCTCGATAAGGGCACCGATCACAATCATGTTACTACGGATGTCGCCGGCAGCTTCGGGCTGACGAGCGATAGCCTCCATAGCTGACGAACCGATCTTACCGATACCGATACCAGCACCGATTGCTGCCAAAGAGGCACCGAGAGCTGCGCCAAGCGCTGCGAGTGGCTGGAGAGAAATTACCTCATTCAGAATTGTTGATAACATAATTCAGAAGTTTTAAATGTGATATTTATTTTAATTTGTTACTTTTTAAATGTCAATGACATAAAAATCGATTGGCCTGCGAAATTTCGATGGCCTATTTAATGTCGATGGCCGCAGCCTCTTTTTCAATCAGAGCCTTGTGGGCTGCTATCTCCTGCTCATCCTTGCTTTCGAGAGCGGGGTTGCCCTTGTCTTCCTTAGCCTCATGTTCCTCCTCATGCACATTGGCCATGCCGATGAATATAGCGGAGAGGAGCGTGAACACATAAGCCTGAATGAAGCTCACCAGCACGTCTATGAGAAGCATGAATATTGAGAAGAGCACTGAGATAACGGTTGTCATGCCGGCTATAGCCGCACCGAACGCACCGAGAATGAAGATAAGGAGGGTTAGCGTTATGACAATCATGTGTCCACCCATCATGTTGGCGAAGAGACGCACGCAGAGTGCAGCCGGCTTGGTGAAGATACCGAACACCTCAATGAGCTGCATAATGGGAAGCGGGAACTTCAGGAACATAGGCACATCCGGCCAAAATATCTCTTTCCAGTAATGCTTGTTACCGAAGAGATTGGTCATGATGAACGTACACACGGCAAGCACTAAAGTCACTGCGATATTGCCGGTAAGGTTTGCACCGCCGGGGAAAATCACTATCAGGCCTACGAGGTTCATCGTGAGGATGAAGAAGAACACCGTGAGCAGATAAGGTGCGAACTTGCGGGTCTTGTCGCCGAGCGTAGCCTTGATGGTGTCAAAGTATACGAAACCTACGAGCATCTCGAAGAAGCCCATGCCCTTACGCGGAGACTTCATGCCATTCTTCTTATAGAAACGGATAAGACCGAATACCATCAGAAGCACCAGAATCACAGTAATGAAGAGAGCACAGACATTCTTTGTAATCGAGAGGTCTAACGGGCGATACTCACGCCAATACTCACCGTCATAATATACATAGCCGTCAACTACAGGAGCGGCTATACCGGAGTTCTGGTCAGCAGCAACGGCACCGAGCTTGGCCTCGAGTTCCTTCTCATCCTGAGGAGTGAGAGGGAAAATCTGCACCACCTTGTCCTTATGCTTGCTTGTGTGGGCAATGAGAAACTGATACTGCTTGCCATCGTTGTCGACAGTCTTGATTACAGCCTCGGCATGAGCCACAGACTTACCGTCGGCATCATGATGTTTCTCCACGCGAGTAAGACCTGCGGAAGAGAAACAATGCCATGAAGCATCCTCAGCCCTTACAATCACAGGGAGAGGGATACGGTAAGCATGAGAGAAAGGAACTTCCCAGCCATATCCATCACCGAGATGCTCGAAAATCAGCTCCTTCACATCCAGCTGCTTCTCCTTGCCAGGCTCCTCGGCGTGAGCCGGGATGTGGGCAGTGCAGATGAGCACCAGGAGAATCATCAACAAGCGTGCGGCTTTTGCCGTACGCAAGGAGGGAACAATATGTAGTTTTGACATCGTCATCTTACTGTTAAATTTATGATTGAGCATACGGGATGTCAATATACACACACCGAAATTACATTGTCGTTGACATCGGCCAACCCGCCGGCAATCTCGATCTCATGCTGCTGTTCGTCGCCGGAGGTATATCTGATTACACCCTTCGCGAGCACCGAAATCAGCGGGGCATGGTTTTTAAGCACAGTGAAAGAGCCCAAGACACCGGGCATAGTGACCGAAGTCACCTCGCCGCTGAACGAAACATCGTGTGCCGAAATAATCTTGAGCGTCATATCACTTCACATTCTTGAGCATTTCTTCACCCTTAGCGATAGCCTCGTCGATAGTACCGACATTGAGGAATGCCTGTTCAGGCAGATGGTCGAGCTCGCCGCTGAGAATCATCTTGAAACCGCGGATAGTCTCGGCCAGGGGCACCATCACACCGGGGAGACCGGTGAACTGCTCAGCCACGTGGAACGGCTGCGACAGGTAACGCTGTGCACGACGTGCGCGAGCCACAACCTGCTTGTCCTCATCGGAGAGTTCATCCACACCGAGGATCGCGATGATATCCTGAAGCTCATTATACTTCTGAAGGAGCTGTTTCACCGACTGAGCTATGTTGTAATGCTCCTCACCCACGATATTGGGGTCGAGGATACGCGATGTAGACTCGAGCGGGTCAACGGCTGGATAGATACCAAGCTCAGAAATCTTACGCGACAACACCGTTGTAGCGTCCAAGAAGGAGAACGTAGTGGCCGGAGCCGGGTCGGTAAGGTCATCGGCCGGCACATAGATAGCCTGCACCGAGGTGATAGAGCCATTCTTGGTAGAGGTGATTCGCTCCTGCAGTGCACCCATCTCCGATGCGAGTGTAGGCTGATAACCCACAGCCGAAGGCATACGGCCAAGAAGAGCCGACACCTCAGAACCTGCCTGAGTGAAACGGAAAATGTTGTCGATAAAGAGAAGAATCTCCTTACCACCGCCATCATGGTCGCGGAACTGCTCCGCCATCGTAAGACCGGTAAGGGCAACACGGAGACGCGCACCCGGCGGCTCATTCATCTGGCCGAAGACGAGGGTAGACTGCGACTTGGAGAGTTCCTCCTGATCCACGTCAGCGAGATTCCACTCCCCTTTCTCCATGCCTTCCTCAAACTTCTTGCCATACTTGATAACGCCGCTCTCGATCATCTCACGCAGGAGGTCGTTACCTTCACGGGTACGTTCACCCACACCGGTGAAAACCGAATAACCGTTGTGACCCTTGGCGATATTGTTGATGAGCTCCATGATGAGCACGGTCTTACCCACGCCGGCACCACCGAACAAACCGATCTTACCACCCTTCGAATAGGGTTCAAGCAAGTCAATCACCTTGATACCGGTGAAGAGGACCTCTTGCGATATAGCGAGTTCCTCGAAACCTGGAGCAGGCTGATGTATGGCGCGGAGGTCCTCACGCTTGAGGTCACCGAGCAGGTCAATCGCATCGCCCACCACATTGAGAAGGCGTCCCTTCACCTGATTGCCGGTGGGAACAGAAATGGGGTGTCCGAGATTGCGCACCTTTATACCACGGCGCACACCGTCGGTACTCTCCATGGCCACGCAACGAACTATATCCTCGCCGATGTGCTGTTCGACTTCGAGGATCAGCTCCTCACCGTTGTCGCGCTCCACCTTGAGAGCCGAGTAGATGGGAGGGATATTGTCTTTGCCACCCTCGAAAGAGACGTCGATCACCGGACCAATCACCTGAGTCACCGTGCCAAAAATTTCGCTCATGTCAACTTAGTATTAGTGAGTAGTGAGTAGCAAACTCGCGCTACCCACCATATTTATAATTAATTTTTCATTTACGATATTAGAAATGCCATCCGTAAGCCACGAACAGAGTCATAAGCACGAGGTTGGCCAAAGAGAAAGGCATAAGATACTTCCACTCGAACGAGAGCATCTGGTCGATACGCACACGGGGGAACGTCCACTTGAACCAGATAATCACAAACGACACAAAGAATGCCTTGAGCAGGAACCACACAATAGAGGGAATCCAGTTCATCACCTCATTGAAACCCTCCCAACCGGGAATGTGCAGAGGCATCCAGCCTCCGAGGAACATCAGCGAGGCGATACCCGACACGATGAAGAGGTTAAGGTACTCAGCGAGATAGAAGAAGCCGAAATGGATACCCGAATACTCAGTGTGATAACCGGCGGTAAGCTCATGCTCGGCCTCAGGAAGGTCAAACGGGCCACGGTTGGTCTCGGCAGTGGCGGTAATCACATAGATGATGAACGCGATGATAGCCGGGATATGACCCTTGAATATGAACCAGGCATCCTGCTGCTGCGCCACCAGCTCAGATACACTCATAGTGCCCGAGAGAATCACAATGGTCATCAGCGACAGACCGAGAGATATTTCATAACTGATCATCTGTGCGCCGCTTCGCATTGCACCGATGAGAGTATACTTGTTGTTGGACGACCAGCCGGCGAGCAGAATACCGAGTACACCCACCGAAGATACGGCGAGAATGAAGAAAATGCCGATATTCCAGTCGATTATCAGAAGTCCGTTACCCCAAGGCAGGGAAGCAAACATCACCACCGAAGATGTAATGATGATATAAGGGGCGAGCTTGAAGAGGAAACGGTCGGTGCCCTTAAGACAGATAAGCTCCTTTATAAGGATCTTGAACATGTCGGCAAAAACCTGGAGCAAACCCCATTTACCCACGCGCATAGGGCCGAGGCGGCACTGGAACCAAGCGCAGAGCTTACGCTCATAGAGGATATAGAAGAGAGCCAGAACTGTATATGTGAGCAGGATCAGCACGCCTATGATGACGCATTCAATCAGGACAGCGAGCCACTCCGTGTTACCCACGAGTCCAAGCAGCCAATCGTTGAAAGCTGATGTCCATGTTCCGAAATCAAACATTGTTGTAATAAGTTAGTTTCTGATGATGTATTACTGTTGTTTATAATGAAATCGCATGATCGGGGCATCAACGGTCGATGTCGGGAATCACGAAGTCGAGCGCGGCGCCGATTGTGATGAGGTCAGCTATCATATAACCGGAGCAGCAGAGGTCCATGACGCCCACAAGGTTGAAGCAGGGGCTCTGGAAATGCACGCGGAAGGGTGTCTTCTCACCCACCGACTCGATGTAAACGCCGAAAGTGCCACGGCTCGCCTCCACCTGCTGATACCAGCGGCCGGCGGGGAGCTTGATAATCTTGGGCACCTGAGCGCGGATGTCACCTTCGGGTATGCGGTCCACTAATTGCTCGAGAATGCGGCAGCTCTGCTCTATCTCCTTCATGCGCACCATATAGCGGGCGTAAGAATCGCAGCCGTCGAGGAGCACCTCGTCAAACTGAACTTCATCATACACTGCATAAGGATGCTTCTTGCGGCAGTCGCAGCTCCAGTTCGAACCGCGTCCGCTCGGGCCTGTGATGGCATAATTTATGGCATCCTCCTTCTTGAGCACGCCCACGCCGACGAGACGGTTCTTTGCGATAAGGTTGCCCGAGAACACCTTGTGATATTCCTTGAGACGTTCAGGCATAATGCTCAGCAACGCCTTGACATCCTTGACGAAGTCAGGATGCAGGTCAGCTATCACACCACCTATCACGTTATAATTCATTGACATACGTGCACCGCAAGTCTTCTCGAAGATGTCGAGTACCTGCTCACGCTCACGGAAACCGTAGAAGAACGCCGTAGTGGCGCCAAGGTCCATGGCAGTACAGCCGAACGAAAGCAAGTGTGAAGATATACGCATCAGCTCATCCATCATGGTGCGGATCACCTGAGCGCGGCGCGGCACTTCGATGCCGAGAGCCTTCTCGATACACATGCAGAGACAATGGCGGTTCTGGTGAGCCGACATATAGTCCATACGGTCGGTGAAATGAAGCAGCTGCGGATAACCGAGACCTTCGCTAAGTTTCTCGATACCACGGTGTATATAACCCGACACCACATCGACCTTCTTGACAGTCTCGCCGTCGATAGAAGCGCGGAAGCGCATCACACCATGAGTTGAGGGGTGCTGGGGGCCGATATTGACCACATATTCATTTTTCTCGAACACCTTGCCCGGGTTCTCCACGAGCTTACCGTCGGCATCGACCTCATAGGTGCGAGTATCGTCCTCGTTGGTTTCCTCCTCAAGACGAATTGGGTTGAGGGCCGGATTGGCATCATAGTCCTTACGCAAGGGGTGACCCACCCAGTCGTTGCGAAGGAAGAAACGGCGCATGTCGGGGTGACCGACAAACTTTATGCCGAACATGTCATAAACCTCACGTTCCTGGAAGTTTGCGACTTTCCATAGAGAAGTTACCGAATGAATGTACTCGTCATCACCGCTCTTGGCTGCGAGCACCTTCACCGACACCATTTCCCAATTGCGGGCAGTAGCGGTGAGGTAATAAACCACTCCCCTATTCTCTTTCCAGTCCATGCCGACCACGGCTGAGAGCACATCGAAGCCGAGGTCATTCTTGAGAGCAGTAGCCACCTTGAGCCAATCCTTCTCCTCCACTGTGAAGAGAAGATCCTGACCGTCCTCAAACTGCGCTGCCGGATATATCTTAAGGATTTTATCTTTTAAATCGCTCATTTTTGAAAGTTGTAAGATGATGATTTGGAATCGGCTCACTCGGAGCCAAGACCGTGTCAGCCGATTTGGCCTCTCTCCTCAGGATGCTCTGCGAAGAACTCCTCTATTTTCTCCTTGCGGTTAACACCGCCGAAGAACTTCTGCACCTTAATCTTGCGCTGGAGCTGCATCAGTCCGTAGAACATAGCCTCCGGACGCGGAGGGCAACCCGGGATGTAGACATCGACCGGAAGTATTTGGTTGACACCCGGCACCACGCAATACGAATTTTTGAACGGGCCACCCGACACAGCGCAACCGCCACAAGCGATCACATATTTAGGCTCAGCGAGCTGTTCGTATAGACGGCGCATCACCGGGGCCATGCGGTGCACGATGGTGCCCTGCACCATCACATAGTCAGCCTGACGCGGAGAGTTGCGGGCCACCTCGAAGCCGAAGCGTGCCATATCGTAACGCGCGGCACCGAGGCTCATGAACTCGATAGCGCAGCAGCTCGTGCCGAAGCAGAGCGGCCAGAGCGAGTTGGAGACACCCCAATTAATTAATTCGTCAAATTTGCCAACCATCACGTTGGCGCCGGTAGCGTTGAGTTCCTCTACGAGCTTGTCGATATACTCATTGTTCTTGAAGTCCTCACGCGACATGCTCTTAATCTTGCCTTCTTTTATTCCCATTTGAGCGCTCCTTTACGCCAGGCATACGCCAGGCCCATGATTAATACAAACAAAAAGATGCCTATGCAAAGCATTCCGGAAGGTCCGAGCGACCGCATCACCGTGGCCCAAGGATAAAGGAACACCACCTCCACGTCGAAAAGGAGGAACAGGATGGCGAAAATATAATAGCCGGCCTTGAACTGAATCATTGAGGCACCGCGCGTGGGGATGCCGCACTCGTAAGGCTCGGCTTTCTTCACCGAATAGGATTTCGGCGAAATCAACTTGGCGATAAGCAGTGCCGCGAACACGAGGCCGATACCCGTGAGGGTGGCCGTGATCGAAAGCTCAGCGTTGCTTATCTCGCACAACAAATTCATATAGTATTGATGTTAAAACAGTTAATTCAATTTCAACCAAGATTAGGGTGTCCGTGTGCCAACACCTACTTGCAAAATTAGACATTTTTTGGCTAACTAACAAATTAATTGCATCCTATTTTTCACTGTTTTTGCACACTTCTGCATATTTTTGTGCAAGTAAAAAAAATGGGCAGACTCTTTTATGAATCTGCCCATGATATGCACCGAAGTGCTTTTAATTTGTCAAACTATTGTCATTCCAAACACTGTGAGTCAACCAAAATCATTTCACAATGCTACTCCCCTGGAATTGTCCATTGTACTTACCTGCCACCTCATAAGAGGCAGTTGCCTGAGTGAGGTCGCCGACTACTGTAAAGGTGAAATTGTTGAAGATAAACGGAGGGGTTGGAGTCAATTCACCGCCATCGCTCACCATATCGGGTATTATGTCAGTACCGCTGACTGTATAACCGGAGTTACTGAACTTAACGTCAAGGTCGCGAATCACTATCGTCATTTCGGGAACCTTCTCTGCAAATTTGGCATTGTAGAAAATCACATCAGCCTTGCCGGTCAAAGCTCCATTGGTGGTCTTCATGTATATGCGATAACGGAACTTGTTATTTGTATAAGGACCGGGCATCTTGGAACCGGTTGTAATGGTTGAACCCATGAAAGTCACATCGCGCCAGAAAGTGCGGACACGCCACTTTTCATTCAGAACATAGTCGAGAATGGAATAATGTTTGGTTGAACTCGGGAACAACAAATCATACCCCTTCACTTCCGCACTTCCGGGGTAATAGCCACTCTGCGTAATCATGCCATTGAGCTGCGACACCTCCGCACCACTTTCAGAGGGATTTTCGCTCGTGAACTTAATCAACGCGCGATTTTCGTCATCTACGGCTACGGTGCTTACATTTACAGCCATCGGCTTGGTGGTGAAAGATATGCTGCCCCCATCCGGAAGAACTACATTGCCCGACTTAATCTGCACTGAATTCTTCTGGTCTTCATGCTTTAAAGTCACATTGTAACCGCTCAGGCCGACAGCAGGTTTAACAGAAGCGTCATCGACCGCCGTCACAAGGTTGTAAGCGGAGATGGCAACTCCAGTTGTATAAGAATTCTTGTTTGAATCGTCGTTACACGATGCCAACGGCAAAAGAATAGCCGCAGCAAGCGACAGTTTAAAAAATTTTCTCATTAAAAAAAGTTTATTAAATTTGATTTTAAAAGGTGAGCTTACTGTCAAGCTTATGCCGAAACCGTATGCTTAAGCATACCTCCTTAATAACGCTGCCAGTCAACTTATATTGCAAACCTCATGGTGACACCGAGCTGTCGCGGGCGGCCACGCTGCAAAAACTCATTGCCCATCGACATGAAATAGAATGTATCATAACGAGTGCCGGTGAGGTTGCGTCCCCATAACTCCAGCGTGACATATTTCGATTCGAGCGTCACCGAGGCTCCGAGAAGCGCATAGAAGGATTGGCGAAGAGAGTTGGCCTCGTTCCAATATATATCGCCGGTGCCACGCATGTTGGCTTCAAGGGTGAGAGATTTCAGGAAACCGGAGAATTTGAAAGCATACAAGCCCTGCACGAAGAGTGTGTTTTGCGGAGCATAAGGCACATACTTTCCATTATAATCCTCAATACCGTTGAAAAACTTCAGAAACTTCGCGTTGGTGTATCCATACGAAGCCTTGAACGCGAGTCCTGATACCGGTTGCCAACCGAGTGAAAGTTCGCAGCCGAAGCTGCGGGTACGCCCCGCGTTAGTCATGATTCGCCCTGTGGTGGTGCCTGCCGGAAACATGGTGAGCTGCTGGTCATGACAATCTATATAGAAGAGCGACATATCCATGTCGAGTTTCGCCTTCGGGAAGGTGAGATGCGCCCCCACTTCATAATTCCACGAGAACTCCGGTTTGTAACCTACGATACGGTCCACATCATACCGTTCACCGATTCCCATATACGACATGAGCCTCTGCTGGAGCACTTCAGAGAACATCTGCGTGTTGAAGCCACCCGACTTATAACCCTTTGCTACCGACGCATACACATTGTTCTCCCCCTCCATCGGGAGCGAATAGATAGCACTCAGTCGCGGCAACCAATTGAAATAGTCACGGCTCAGGCGATCGGCGTCATCGATGTCGACCGCAACCTGCCTGAAGGGGTGCAGCACACCGTTTGCATCGCGCTGATACACCTCATAGCCGGTGTTGCAGCGGCTCCGATAACGCAATGTCGCCTTCTCCCAGTCGAGACGTATGCCGGCCGATAGCCTCCACCGCCCCAAGTCAAACGAAGACTCATGATATATGGCAACACCACCGGTGGGAATCTCGAAATCACTGCCAAGCGTGAAGCTACGCGTGTTCCAGCTTATGGGATAATAAGGGTTGGCTTCATTGCGATGCTTCTCTATCAAGTCACCTATACCCTTATCGCCGAAGACTACGGGTGCTGTCATATCGATACCCTTATAAAATCCGAAACATCCGGCGAGCCATTTATATACGGCACCTTTTTCACCTCTGAACACTACATCTTCGGTCACGGCCCACTCCTTCTGCTTCTGGGTGAGGGTGAAATATGGGTCAGGCAGGAAGTCCTGGTCGAGCGTCATATTATCTTCAAGATATTGCACGCTCGTGATGGAAGAGACCGTGAACGCATCATAACGGCCATTAAATGTGAGACCATCATTCCACAAGAAGCGGCGGTAAAAACAGGTGTCGTTATGGTTAATCTCACCGGTCTTGACATATTCATAGGGGTATCCACCCTGACGCAATATTGAAGCTGATGTAGTGTTGCGCAACGACCATCGGTCGTTTATATGCCCCTCCATCTTCCATCGCAACGCACCCGACTTCTCCTTGTCTACCTTCTCGCCATTATAAACGTTGCGGTAAAAACCGCTGAGATAAGAGAAAGAGCCGCTGATTGAAGTTGCCCAGTCATCACTTATCTTGCCGAACCAACCCAAAGATGCCTTCCACTCATTGCCTGAAGCACCCGACACCATGCCTCGCCACCCTTGCCAACGCAGCGGAGAGAGTGTGGTGATATTGATCAGACCCCCTATGGTGTTGCGCCCGTAGAGGGTGCTTTGCGGGCCTCGCAGCATCTCTACCGAGGCGATGTCAGCGAGGTCGAAATCGTAGGCATTCTTATTGAGAAAAGGCACATTGTCGACATTCAGTCCCACTGACGGCTGGTCCATACGCGCACCTATGCCACGCACATAGATCGTGGAAGTGATGCGCGAGCCATATTCAGGGATGTAGAGATTAGGAGCCACCTCCGATATAGACTTTATGGCATCGGCATTGAGCATCTCGAGTTCGAGACGCCCGGCCACGGTGGCCGACAACGGGTCATCGCGCAGCACATCGGTCTGCTTTATGGCCACAACGTTGAGTTCTTCGAGGTCAACACCCTTGGGTTGCGCGGCATCGACATCTGAGGCCACCGCCTGCATGTGGGTGAAGCCCCCTAATGTAAGCACAATGGGAATATGTAATAGAAACCTTTTCATTTGCGTCTGCAAATTTACCCAATAATCGCAAAATCACCAAAAAGCTACCCCATTTTTGCCAATTATTCCCTTATTTAGTAAATTTGCACTAACAAAGCATGAAATAGGATAATGCCGGGATTCAAGATACATTGTCTTGGCTGCGGGTCGGCAAAGCCGACGCCACGCCATTTGCCGTCGTGCACCGTGGTGGAGCACAACGACACATTATATATGGTAGACTGCGGCGAGGGTGCCCAGAGGTCGTTTCAGCAGAAGCGGCTCAAGTTCTCGCGCTTGCGCCACATTT
The DNA here is from genome assembly GCA_910584185.1 of uncultured Muribaculaceae bacterium. Lineage (GTDB taxonomy): Bacteria > Bacteroidota > Bacteroidia > Bacteroidales > Muribaculaceae > Lepagella. Next base: position 6,046 of record CAJTYC010000025.1, on the reverse strand, counting down.
TTCTCACACACCTGCATGGCGACCATGTGCTCGGGCTGCCGGGACTTATATCGTCGTTGGCACTCGGCGACACCGGCGGCAAACTGACCATTCACACCTTTGCCGAGGGTGAGAAGATATTGCGCACCATATTCGACTTCTTTGCCTCAGAGCTATCCTATGAGTTGGAGTTCAATATCATAAAGCCTGACGATGCGGTCATCTTAGAGACATCATCGCTCACGGTGCGCACTGTAAAGCTCAAGCACCGGGTGCCGTGCGTTGGATTCATATTTGAGGAGAAGCCTAAAATGCGCCATATCAAGCGCGATATGATAGACTTTCATGGTGTGCCTACATGGCAGATCAACCGCATTAAGGCGGGCGAGGACTTCACGAAACCCGACGGCACGGTGGTGCCGAACCATATTCTGACAAGCGACGCCGACCCGTCGCTGAGCTACGCGCATATCGGCGACACCATATATATGCCTGAGCTTGCCGAGAAGATAGGGCCGGTCAGCTTGTTGTATCATGAGACAACATATCTCGACGAACATCAACGCGAGGCCAAGATGCGCTTCCACTCCACCGCACGACAAGCCGGCAAGATGGCGAAGGCTTGCGGTGCTTCGCGCCTGCTCACAGGCCACTACTCCTCACGCTATCGCGACGAGCAAGAGTTCTTGCGCCAAGCCGGGGAGGAATTTCCCAATGTAATACTCGGCAAAGAAGGAGAAACAATAATTAATAGTTAATAGTGAATAATGACTAATTGGCTTCGCGACGTAATAATTTATAGATAATAACTGGTTTAAACAGCCGATGCGAGGCTCCTCTCTCCCGGTGGCTTCGCGACGTATAAGGGCCGTCGCGAAGCCAATTATTCATTATTCATTATTATCTGTTCATTAAAAATTACCATTCATAGGATATATTCGCTCCTAAGCCGTTGATTACTGCGTTGTGTTGCCATCCACTCCAGTAGTCGGATGTCATGAGGCGATAGTGCAGACCCACGTTCACTGCCTGTTTCGGCTTGGTGATGCTCACCGGTATGCGCAAGCCTATGGCCGGCTGCAAGTAGAAATAATTCTGGTTGGTGAGGTAGCCGTTGTCGATCTTCACATAACTGTCGCTGCAAAGAAACGCCGCACCCAAGCGCAAGTTGATGAAGAACGATGGAGAGGTCATATTTCCGAAATTGAAACGGAAGTCGGTGAACACAGGAATCATCACTGCCGCCTCAGTCTTCTTGTGGTTATACCACTCCGGACTCTGGTCGGCCCAACCGTCGCCCCAACCGGCCACCACGCTCGACCACATTATATCGACGCCGATGCCGGCACCCATATAGAACCAAGGAGTGAACTTATATCCCTGCGAAGTGCAGAGCGTCATGAAGTTGCACTTGTAATTGCCGACACCTTGCGTATAATCGGCCTCCACATAACCCTTATAATAACTCGAACCGCTCACAGCCGGCATAACCGTATTGGTCAGGCCATTTATGATGTCACTGTACTGGGCATGAGCCGACAAAGTTCCGGCTACTGCCAGCATTATTGCGATAAGTAAACTTTTCGGTTTCATAACTTTGTAATTTTAAGATTTCACCTGCCAGTTTATAAAAACTGCTCATTTCACCACTCAAAAGCTTAAAAAAATCATACTACCTGAAAAAAGAGTGTGATTTTAACTTAAAAACAAATTATCAGAAAGTTAGATAGAGCTTAAGAAGTTAAAATAGATTAAAAATATGTTAAAACGAAAAAAATCTCGAATTTTTAAAACCTTTTACGTTTGGCGATGTTATATAGGTATAAGAAATCGTTTCATGATGTTAGGTTAGTTCGAAAAGTATTATGGAAAACACTAAGAAGCGACAAGTCGGGAGACTTGTCGCTTCTGCTTTATATCCCAATGCCATAAAACCCCGTGACACAGAACATATCAACGGATAGACACTGAAAAACGCAAAACTGAATTGGAACCTGAACATACACTTTATTTCATTGATACCATATTCCAGGTTTAGTCTGATTTCAATTATTTTTGCTTTTAGCAACTATTAATAAATAAATTGGCAAAGTTTGAAGGTATTTTGGCGCAGATTCGACTTGTCCAATAAGGTAGCATATCGGGATATTCGACTGTTTGGAAAAGCCTAATATGCCCGAAAGACCGAAAAAAATGCACCAAGTTATTTTTTAATCGTTGCTTAATATTTGAATATATGGAATATTATGCTATTTTTGCAACTCAAACAGCTTTCTTTTTATCATTTGCAAAGCAAATAAAGTTGTTTAAACGACTTCAATAAGAAGACAGCGACATCAATATCATAACCGACTTATAACCACCTAACATATCCATTATGAAAAACCGATTACTCACCTTTGTCACAGCCTCTGCCCTTTCGGCAGCTGCCTGGGGAAATGCTTTGCCCTACTCCCAATCATTTGACACAAGGCAAGATTTTGAGACAATGACCCTCCTTCACAGCGGTGAAGACACCCGCGACTGGGATTGGTCAAGCAATGCAGCCCGGTATTATCCAGGAAACCGCTATAACTCCTACAACGCATGGTTCTTCACTCCCGGCCTAGACCTGGACGGAGGCAAAACTTATGTTGTCACCTTCACCGCCAGAATTTCATCAAGCGGTAGTTCCAACTACAAGGACTTGTATGTCAGTTACGGAACCGACTGCACAATCGAATCGCAGACCCAAGTTTGGCAAGAATCGATACAGTCAGCTTCCTATTCACAGAAGAAACTCACCATAACTCCAGAAACCACCGGATCATACCATATAGGTTTCCATACAGAGGCTGCCTCCGGCAGCATGAACGATCTTCTGGTCGATGACATCCGTATAATAGAATATGTCACCCTTCCCGGCAAGGTCACCGGAGCTACAGCTGTTCCCGGTGAAAAGGGCAACCTTTCGGTCACCCTTTCATGGACAAACCCCTCTGTGAACGATGGAGGGTCAGCCCTTGACGATCTCACCGGCGTGAAGATTTACCGCACGGATTCATCATGGGTAGATATGACAGAGAACAATCTTGTGGCAACTGTCACAGATGGTATCACAATCGGCCAGCCATCATCCTGGACCGACACTTCTATATCTGAAGCAGGTATTTATTATTACAACATAGTGCCTTTCAACTCCAACGGGGACTCCCCGATAGCTGCCGACAAACTGAAAACCGGTTACATCGGCACCGACACAGGCATCGGCGCCACAAAAAATGTGGCAGCTTCAGCTGTAGAAGGCAATGACAAGGCTGTAGTTATCACATGGGATGCCCCGACCGGCATCAACGGCGGATATATCAACCCGCAGGATGTGGCCTGGAAAATCTCACGCAAAGGCAACTCTACGGAAAGCGTGGTGCTTGAAGAGGCATGGACCGGCACCCTCCCCTATGCATATACCGACACGTCTATCCCGGGCCTCGATGCATATACATACACAGTACAGTACGTATACAACGGCACCACAGAAAGCAGCGGCACCACGTCAAACACCATCACACTCGGAGGCACTGCGGCACTCCCCTATATCGATGCCTTCGACTCGGCTTTATCCCCCGTATATATCCAGATCCCAGACAAGAGCTGGGCATACAATTCATGGTCAAAATACATCTATTTCTCTTCTTCAGCAAACAGTCCGGAAGGCTGGCTCATAACCCCTCCTTTCGAACTCAAAAAAGGTGTAACCTATGAAATCGGATATAATGTCTGGAAAAGCGGGAGCTACACTAAAAACGTGATCCTGGCCGCCGGCAACGCCCCTACTGCCGATGCTCTTTCCACACAGATTGCTGACGACGCCGTCACCGTAACGTCCGGGAGCTCAGACGGGGCCGCCAAACTTGTGCGCTTCACTCCGGAAGAAGACGGAATCGTATATTTCGGATTTCACGTGGTCACCCCCTCCACTTCCGGAAGTGTCTACATTGACAACATCTCTGTCAAGGAAGTGACAGTGACGCCAACAGGCGTAACCGATTTCACCGCCACCCCCGATGCCGACGGCAAACTCTCCGTGACACTCTCCTGGACCAACCCGGCACTCGACAATCTTGGAAACACACTGGAGTATATCTCCAAAATCGAAGTATATCGCGGCAATGTGATGATAAAGAAGTATACCAATCCCACACCTGGTGTCCAAATGACCCACACCGACGACGGAATCGAAAAAGCCGGGACATACACATACAAGGTAGTGGCATATCTCGGTGAGAATGCCGGGGAAGAAGTCTCTGTCACATCGGGTGTCGTAGGCGGGGCCATAGACCTTCCATACACCGCAGACCTCACTTCAGAGGATGGACTTGGATTGTGGATTATGCCAACAAACGCGTCCGGCGACAAATGGATCTACAATGCCTCCAATGCCCGTCTTGAATCACCTGACAAGGACGATCTCTGGCTTTTCACTCCTCAGTTCAACGCAAAGAAAGGGAGAATATCAGTCAGGCTTGACGGAGCGACTCGCAGCGACAGATACAAAGAGAACGTCAAATTAGCCCTCTATAAAGAGCCTGCTCCTTCTGCCGAGGCTGTTACACCCGATGTAGAATATCAGTTCGCCTCCACAACCCGCACAGACGCAGAATTCATCTTTGATGTTACCGAAACCGGCAAATACTACATCGGCATCCACCGTCCGACTTCGGGATGGAATCTCTATATCTACGGAACGGAAATCGAACAGTCAAAAGTAATCAACGACAATACACCGCAGCCTGTCACTGACCTGAAAGCGGAACCGGATGCAGATGACGAAAAGAAAGTCAATCTCTCATGGACCAACCCGACCATGACAACAGGCGGAGCTGCTCTTGAACAGATAAGCAAGATAGATGTGAGCCGCAACGGCACTGTAGTCGCAACTCTCAGCGGTGAGGCTACAAGCTATGTCGACACTATCGAGACAGCCGGCAAACAAACATATTCCGTGGTGGCATACAACGGTGAGTACGCTTCAGAACCGACAAGCCTCACAACAGGTTTCATAGGCGGAGCATTCGACCTTCCCTATACAGCAGATTTTTCAACGGCTTCCACCTTCGATGCATGGAACTTCCCTGCAAACGAAACCGGCAAGACAATCAACTACATTGAGTCAAAGCAGTATCTCGAAACCTACTCTGACAACGTCACAGCCGAGTCTCCCGCACTGCATGCCTACAAAGGTAAAGTCAAGGTTTCAATCGGTGCGAAGACCACATCTTACCGCTACCCTGCAAAACTGACCCTCAACTTGCTTTCGAGAGAGAGGGATGTCGTGGCCACGCAAGAGTATGAATTGACCACTACCGGCTGGCCCGAAACCCTGACACTTGATGCCGACATCCCGTCAAACGGTAAATATCTGGTGCAGATAACAGTGACAAATGCGGGCTTAGGAACGACTATTGATGCATTCAGCGCAGAGCAAACCGAATGCACGGAAACAATCACAATATATTGGGACAACGCACAAGCCCGATATACAATTCCGGCTGCCTCGGTTGATAATGGAGATCCAACGGTCATGACATGCTATGACACAACTGCAAACGATACAGCCCGAATGCAACACACACCGACATTGAAAGACGCTTTCTACATTGAAATACCCGCCAATGCAAGGAGAGTCAAATTCCTTGATGCCGGTGACACCGATACGGGCATAGAATTCACCGAACTTGTAAACGGCCATATATACAAGCCTGACGGAACGCATGAAGTTTTCAATCAATGGATTTACACCGACATAGACGAAGTTCTAACAGAAAACGAAGATACTCCGGTATATTTCAATCTTCGGGGCGAACGTGTCATTTTCCCGATATCCGGCAACGTCTACATCATAGTCAAAGCCGGCAAAAGTGAGAAGATAATGTTCTAAACAGTTTTGTTAACAGTCCTTGGCTTTTAGAGCCCATCTCATAAAAATTTTACCCATAGGGGCGGCTTATTTTTGAGCTGAAGGTTGGCTCAACCCCGTCGGGAGCAGCCTAATGGCTGTGACCAGAGGGGTTGAGTCAAAGCAGCCAAC
>CAJTYC010000024.1:13988-28241 GCA_910584185.1 uncultured Muribaculaceae bacterium | reverse complement strand
TTCGGGGGTCAAATCAACCTTGGCCCCAGGGGTCATCCGCGCCTGGGTTTTCCACCTTGAATCCATCTATGTCCCGGAATCTCGATATTCTTCTTATCCTTATATCTCACCACAAGGGCAGCGTGAAATTCCGTGACAGTTGTCCTCACCATAGCGCGACCTTTCTCAAGGACAAGGTAAAGCAATGCGAGATCCCTTCCGCTCTGACGGAGACTCACATGTTCATCAATTGATTCAAAAAGGTACTCGTCGCCATTTGGCAGCAACTCCTCAAGCGAGCGGCGTTTCTTCTGTTTCCCGGGGATGGGTTTCTTCTCGGAGGTTTCTTTCATCGTCACCTTCGTATCTGGCGGCAATGATTTGAATTTGGACACTACGCTTGCCGTCACATTCGGCGTCTCGCCGATTTCATCAAGTTCTTCAACAAACTTTACCCAGTCTTCTTCCGTTCTCGCCTTTATTGCAATGCTACGGTTGATGATAGCCTTGATGTTCACACGTGCGAGACGGCGAAGCAGAAAATTGAGCTTGGGATTACGAATCATTTCCTCTCCATATTCTACCATACACTCGAAACTTCTGCCAAAGAATAGCCAGCAGAGCATTGCAGGAGTATAACTGTCAGGTAGCTGGGCGAAGAAGTGAAGAGAAAGTTGTGATACTATTCCTTCATCCTTCAATAATGACTCCAGATCGTCGATATTTTCCGAACGGTCATTCTTCAGATACAGAAACAGTGCTTTCTCGAATTTAGGAATCATCATGATGGCTTCGGCATAGACTTTATCAAAGCCGACGCCGTTGCGGTCGTGCATCATGTCGGAGAAATCGCAGTATTCTTTGGTAGTGGGTGCGCTGCCATTCCTTCAGCAGCTCTTTGGTAAGTCTTTTCTTGTCCTCTTTTTTCATTCAGGGGGCATTAATTATTGAACATGTTTTACATCAATTAAGGAAACACGCCCAGTCGCTCAATTGTTCGTCTTGACCCCCCTAATACCGGTTTCTGAGAACCGAGCCTGAAATATTATGAATTTTTAAGAGAAAAATATTGTCCACCGCAGGCTAAAATCAAAATTCGTGGACAATATGTGGACAAAACTGCAAAATTAAAATCTCTATTTATCTAATTATCAGATAAATAGAGATTTATAAGGGTGGTCCCACTTGGGCTTGAACCAAGGACTCCCTGATTATGAGTCAGGTGCTCTGACCAACTGAGCTATAGGACCGTTTTCGGAGTGCAAAGTTAATGCTTCTTTCTCTTTTTTCCAAATTTTTTTCTCAGTTTTTTAAGTTTTCTTTAAAAAACTGGTCACTTCCTCCGAGATTTCTATTCGCTTTCCTCCAAAATCTCTATTCACTTTTCTTCGAAATTTCTATTTATCTTATTCTGTATGTGTCGTTTTGCTGGGGTGACAGCCATTCGCGTGTGTCATGCGAGCTTGAAAAGCTGCGGCACAAAGCCCTTTACCTCTATCTCGCCCTCTATGCCGTCCACATTTAGCGTCACGTCGCGGTCTGCAAACACCATTACGACGCGGTTGTCGGTTTCGGTGTCTTGTTTCGTCACCACGAGCACTTCTGCGCCATCTTTGGCATAACGGTTGAACTCCTGTGTGCCTCGCCACATGGCCGGGTTGAGGCGCCTGAAGTCAAACACGTCGCGAACATAGTTGAGCAAGTGGCGCTCGCGGTCGTTGTCGGGCGCTGTGTGGCCGGAGGTTCTCGAGGCGTTGTCGGGCTGACTCCCCATGGCATCACGGCTGAGGTCAGCGAGTTCGTCACCGTAGTAGAGAGTCACCGGACCCGGATAGCCGGCCAGTATCGCGAACCTCGTCATCAGGTTAATCTCCTGGCCATCGTCATAAAATCGGTCGGCCACCCTGTAACCGTCGTGGTTGCTGAGAAAGAGGTTGGGCAATACATCGTCAGAGCAATAGCCGCGCTCGGTCGGGGCGGAGTAGGTTGTCACCACGTCGTCCCAGCCGTTGTTGAGCCCGGCATCTCCAATGTCGCCCATTTCACCGCTTATCCTCACCTTGCCGTCAAAGTCGAAAGCGCTCGTCAAGCCATTGTCTTTATATACGCTTCCGTTCACACCGTCGGCTCCTGTCCATACCTCGCCGACCATATATCCGAGCACACCCCACTCCTTGCCCTCAGCCCGGCGGCGCTCGCACACCTCGCGCACGGCCTGCGAAATCTCACACCAGTAATTATGGTCGCCTTGGCACAGCTGATAGGCCTGGTCGAGCCGCCAACCGTCCACCTCGAACTTGTCAATCCAATAAGTGGCTACTTCCTTGAAATATTCGAGTGATTCAGGATATTTCACATTGCCCTCGCCACCCTCCTCGCCGCGCACACTGAGCGTTGGAGTGGAGTCGATGACATGTCCTGACGGAGATGGGTTCTTCACCCCTCTGTGATGTCCGAACACTCCGTCGAGAAATACATACATGCCCCGGTTATGCGCCTCGTTTACAAGTTCGCGCAAGTCATCTTCAGTGCCGAAATGTGGGTCTATCTTGAAGAAGTCGGATGCAAAATAGCCCGAAGCCTGAAGTTTTTCACCACCTTCAGCTTCTGAACTGTCAAAGATGGGGGTAAGCCATATGGCGTTGACTCCAAGCCCTTTTATATAATCGAGGGCTTCAATCACCCCACGTATGTTGCCGTCCTTTCGTTCGTTGTCAGGCCCCCACATCTCCTTGTAGCCGGATGCTCCGTTATCAGAATGTTGAAACGCCGCCACCATTACTTGGTATATGGTGAGACCGCGCCAATCTTCACCCGGATGTTTGCTTGTATTAGCCATAACAATCTGTTTTAGTCATCACTGAAGATTCAACAATGTTTCACACAAAATAGTTCAAAGCTGGAAAATTCTGAATCTTGCAAAATTAGTTGTATCAGCCTTTTATGACGTTGTTTCGCATCATTCGGAGCAGTGGGGGAGTGGCGAGCATGGCGAGTGCCATGCCTGTCAGGTCCGCAAGGAAGTCGTATGGGTCGGCGGTGCGGCCCATGCCCATGATGCCTTGCGCCCATTCGTCGAGTGCGGAGAAGAGCGTCACGCATATCGCCACCCGGAGCATCTCCCGCTTGCTTGGCATATGCCTTTCGCGGCGCCATAGGTCAAACAATATAACAGCCGTGAGTCCGCCCATCATGCAGGCATGAACCACCTTGTCGGCACCCCTGAAAAGCTCGATGTGTACTTTGCCGGTCGGCTCCGGAGCCAGAGTCAACCAGCAAACCGCAGCGAATATCAATAGCGATGGCCAATATCTTTTTATGAATGTTTGCATAAGTAATGATTTTTTTATGGCTCAGGATACACTAAAAATGGCTACCGATTCAGTATTATGAGTCAGCAGCCATTTTCATTGAGGATTAATGCGTTTGCGTATGGTTAGAAAGGGAGACCGGTGGCGATGTATCCGATCTTTACGGAGGCGGGGAATTCGGCGGCACGCGGCGGACGTTTCCCCTCGCTCAGCGCGTTGCCGAGCGATTCAGGTATGTTGGTCTCATCCACACCGAAGTAAAGGCCTTGCCATTTCCAATACCATATGCCCATGTCGTCCATGCTCTGAAATTCCGACTGTACGCCCGGCAGCGCGAGTACCTTGGCAAATTCATCGCCTACACGCAGTTCGCCATCGGGGGTGCTGATTGAGCGTGAGTTGCCTTCAAGGGCAATAACATCCACCTTCCCCTCCATGAAGTCATAGATAGTGAACTGAGGTATGTCGGCCAGCATCATGGTGTAGGCCATAGCATCCGGGGTCTCGGTTGTGACCATCATGTCGTATAGATTGGCCACTGCAGCGGGAAGATTGGAAATCTCGTCGCCAACATGCACCGGGCCTATCGAGTCGGCGGTGAGGTAATAGTTCACCGGCCCGGCCACGGGCGATTCCATCGACACGGTCTCTGCCGAGTCGGAAGCGGCTGATGAAGTGGAGGACTCTTGATTGCCTCCGCAGGCTGCAAGCGTCAATGCCATGGCGGCGAGCAGCAGGTGTTTGGTTTTCATATGCTTTGTTATTTTAGTTTGTCGAAATATGCAGGGTCTCCCACCACCCAGACCACGTCGCCGGCCTTCAGCTCAAGGTCGGGCGTGGGGCCGAAAAATTCCTCTCCACGTTGCACTTTCACTATCATAGAGTAGAAGTCGTGCAGCAGGTCCGTGTCGCGCAGAGGCTTGTTGATTACCGGTGAGGTTTCCGATAATAGAATGCTTGAGAGCTCCACATGGTTCTGCGGATATGCAGGAGCGGCCATCGCCGCCCTGTGGAATTCTTCTATGTCGGCATTGAGGTGACGCAATTGCTCATCATTGCCGATCACACCGAGAATGTCACCGGGAAATATCCGCGCATCCTTTGAAGGCAACGGCATGTAGGTGTCGCCGCGCTGTATGCTCGCCACGCTCACGCCATAGTCGCGGCGCAGCCCCGAGTCTGCGAGCTTGTCGCCCACAAAGGGGGTGTCCTGGTCGATCTCGATATAGGCCTGGTGTATGTCGGCCACAAGATTGTTGTTGACGCCAAGGCGAGTGTTCTCGCGCATATTGAGATTGTCGATGAAACGCTTCTCCATTCCCTTGTAACGGCGCATCAGCTGCGTGCTCGCAAACACAAGCACGAGCACAAACAGTGCCACGCCCACAAGCCATCCGGTGAGCGACGAGTAGACGAGAGTCGTGAAGTATACGATGAAGAAGAGTGCCACAAGATAGCGTATGATACGCATCGCGAGCAATGGCACGTCATAGAACGCGGCTGTGCGGTGCAGCGCCAGTTTCTCATCTTTCTTGGTGCTTCCGGTGGCGAGTGCCAACAGGAACGGCAACATGGCGATAATCGTGAGTATGGTGGCTATGATATGCCCCGCAGCCCCGAAATACTTGTCTGCCAATGGAAACAGGAAATGACGCGATATGAAAATCTCTGCAATCAGCACCACCGAATAGAGCAATATGCGCCATATGTAGCGGCTCAGCACAGCCTTCCAGAGGCGTTTGGTCTCGCTCGAGTCATAGCTCTGACCAGAATAGCGGTCTATCAGGAAGCGCATGCTGCGCGGCAGATGCCTCTCGGCGAAGTTCGCCGCCCCATCGCTCATCTTTATGAAATATGGCGTGGTGAAGATGGTGAGTACCGACACGGCCACGATGATAGGGTAGAGGCGCCCTTCGAGCACACCCAGGCTCATGCCGAGCGAGGCGATGATGAACGAGAACTCACCTATCTGCGTCAGCGTGAAGCCGCTCTCTATGGCCACACGCAGGTTTTGGCCCGTAACGAGCATACCGATTGTGCCGAAAAGTATCATGCCGGCCACCACAACGGCTGCGAGCAGCAAAATCTCCCACCAGTATTGCACAAGCACCGAGGGGTCGACCATCATGCCCACTGAGATGAAAAACACAGAGCCAAACAGGTTCTTGACCGGCGTGATGACCTTTTCCATGCGCTCCGCCGCTACAGTGCCGGCAAGTATCGAACCCATCACGAATGCCCCGAGTTCGAGCGAGAAACCGCAGGCCACACTGAATACCGCCATGCCGAAGCAGAGGCCCATCGCCACCACAAGCATAGTCTCATCGTTGAGCATACGCCGTGTGCGCATCAATAGCGAGGGTATGAGGTAGACTCCCACCACAAACCATATCACTAAGAAAAATATCAACTTGGCAATGCTGAAGAGCAATTCGGTGCCCTGCACGTCACCCATGGCAATCGACGACAACAGTACCAACATAAGCACCGCAAACAGGTCCTCGATTATAAGCACCGCCAGAACCAAGGTGGCAAACTTACGTTGCCGCATGCCGAGGTCGGAGAGCGCCTTCATGATTATGGTGGTCGACGACATTGATATCATGCCCCCCAAGAATATGCGGTTTATCCAGTTAAGCCCGAACAGGTAGCCGACTCCGAAGCCCGCGAACGTCATGCCCGTGATGACTATCAGCGCGGTGACGATTGCCGAACTCCCCGAATTTAACAGCTTGCGGAAGCTGAACTCCAAGCCTATAGAGAACATCAGCACCACGATGCCCAAGTCGGCCCAGAACGTTATGTTGTCGGGGTTGGCAATAGAGGGGAGATACACGAACTTGGGGCTTGCGAGGAAGCCGGCGAGTATATAACCCAACACTACCGGTTGTTTCAATTTCTTGAACAGCAGTGTCACTGCCGCGCCGAGCAGCAATATCCATGCCAGGTCGGCTATAAGTCCGTTGGTATGCTCCTCGCTCTTCGACTCGTTGTGATCCGCAGAGGGGTTTATCACCTCCTGGATTTGCTGCACCTCATGCACGGTGGTCTCGCCCTGAGGCAATGTTGCGTAGATATTTGCTATGGGTAGATTCATTTGATTTATGATAGGAAGTTCTGAGAAAGAATATGAAAGTCACGATAATGGGGACAGTCACGATAACGGGTCGCCGGTTAGCGATGTCTTTTCGATTACAAACAGATTGTAATACGAAAGCAGCAATGTGGTGAGCGGCAGGGCTATGATGAGACCCATAAATCCTAAAAGGCTGCCCCATATCGAGAGCGACAGCAGGATTATGGCAGGGTTGAGCCCCATGGCATTGCCCATAATCTTCGGGGTGAGGAAAAGGTCCTGTATGCACTGCACCACCAAGTAGACGGCCATCGCCTCCCAGAATATCACCCAAAAGTTTCCCCCTGTGCCGGCACACCACACAAGGCATAGCAACGCTGCGATAGGGAGGGAGATAAGTTGCAGATAAGGCACCAGGTTCAGCACTCCGATGAATAGCCCGAAGAGCACCGCCATAGGCAAGCCTATTATCAGGAAGCCTACAGCAAAGAGTATTCCGACAATGGCGGCGATGAGAAATTGGCCTCGAAAGTAACGGTTCATGGTGTGCTTGATATCGGAGATGATGCGGTACACACGGCGGCGGTGGGTGGGCGGCACAAGCTGCTTGAAGCTCAGCATGAGCCTTTCGTAGTCGAGCATTATGAACAGCACATATATTATAACCACCATCCAGCTCACGATGCTCGCCACAATCGATACCCCCGATGATAGGAACGACCATGAAGAGGACAATGTCTTCTTGATTAGTTCCCGCCACTCGTCGCGCGAGAGGAGCCGTGTAATCTGGTTCCAGTCTACATTGTCACGGATGAAGCGGTGTATGCTCTCCGATATGTAAGGTATCTGGATTTGCTTAGAGGCATAAGCCTTCACCATTTCGGCCATCTCTCCACATTCGTTTGCGATGTAAGGGAAGAAGCCGGCGCAGAGCACCCCCACTACAATCATGGCCTCAAGAAGGGTCAGTATGACAGGCAGGAAGCGCGAGCGTATATGGATGATGCGCTGGTTCCACTTCACGAGCGGCTCAAGCATATAGCAAATCAGGCATGCCACCAGAAAGGGGAGCAGTACGCCCTTCAGCACATTGAGCAGGTAGAGGGCTACAAGCAGTCCGCATATGGAGAATACGATACGCACCACACGGTCGAATGTATAAGGTCTGCGTTCAATCATAGTCAATTGTAGAATTTTTGTGGAATCGTTTATATAACAAAATTAACGAAAATTTTGTAATAACACTACCGATTTGTTAATTTTGTGTCATGAATACTTTAAGAAGAACGTCAATGTGGCTGTTGATGTTCGCATCCTCAGTGATGTTGATGCTTGCATCGGAGCTGAAGGATGCGGTGTGCGCATTCAAGCAGTCGGCCGGACTTGACTCTACGCAGACTTCCGTGCTTGTCATAGACCTGAAGTCGGGCGAGCGTATGGTTGATATCAATTCCTCGCTGCCGCTTATCCCGGCCTCAATAACCAAGTGTGTGACTACTGCCACCCTGCTTGAGAAGGTAGGCAGCAAGTTCAGATATGAGACTCCTGTATGGTACACGGGTGGGATACATGACGGCGTGATAAAGGGTGACCTTGTGATTCAAGCCTCCGGAGACCCGTCTCTCAATTCAACCCACGAACCCGGTTCGTCTGATATAGTGGCCGAGATAACCGATGCGCTGAACGCACTTAAAGTTAGCGAGATAGAAGGCACCATAATAATCGATGAGAATGACTTCCCCGGGCCGGCCATCAACCCTACATGGCACAAGGGGGACCTACTGCATGCCTATGGCACCGGCACTCACGGCTTCAACTTCGAGGATAACGCCTCAGGCAAGCGTTCGGTGGCCAGCCCGGCTGCGGTGTTCAAGTCAAGACTTCGCGGGGCGTTGGCAAACGCCGGCATAAGTATAGGCTCGGCAAGCGTGGATGCTGACGGACGCCGCCACAGGCTCGGTGAACATCGCTCCGAACAAATCGACGAGATAATGCGTTCTTGCATGATGCGGAGCGATAACCAGTATGCTGAGGCATTGCTGCGCGGTGTGGGCCTGCATTATGGCAAGTCCGGCTCCACGGCCAAGGGCGCCGAGGAGGAACTGAAATATTGGAAACGTCATCATGCCGACATGGAAGGCGTCAGGATTGTGGATGGCTCAGGCCTATCGCGTACTAACCGCATAACGGCAAACTTCATGTCGGACGTATTGCGACACATGGCCGGCAACCCATATTACGCATCTTTCTTTCCGCTCGCCGGGCAGGAAGGCACGCTCAAGAAGTTCCTTGTCGGAACTCCCCTCGAAGGCGAGATAGCCATGAAGACAGGCTCCATGAGTGGAATCCAATGTTATGCCGGATATAAACTCGACTCCGAATACGCTCCGACGCATATTGTCGTTGTAATGATGAACAAGCTCTCCAACCGGGCCTCGGCACGTGCAGCATTGCAGAAGCTGCTGTTGGCTGCCTTTGATGAGCAGTATTGAATTGTAAAGCCGCCGTGCGCAATGCACATGGCAACGAAATATAGAAGTTATGAAAGATAAACTTAACGAGATAAAAAATCTTGTGTATGAGGTGGAAGGCCTCTTGGAGTTGGCGCAATTGCGTGCCGACAAACTCTCTGACCTGCTTCCGCTTATGCACACACGCATCGATGCAGTGTCTGAGCAGCTCCACGAGTTGAAGGCTGAAGACCCTGAGACCTCCGATGCTGAAGAGGCTAAGGCTGCCGATGCTGAAGTGGATGCTAAAGTTGAAGCTGAAGTTATAGTGGAGAATGTAGAGGAAACGGATGAAGTTTCAATCACTGACACCCAGCCCGATACGGTAAGTGTGGATGAAGAGCAATTGTCGGTCACTGAGCCGGAGCTTGCAAAGCCCAAGGCCGACCGTCCTCTCTTTTGCCTAAACGACCGCTTCAAGTTTCGCCGCATGATATTTGGTGGGAGCGATGCCGACTTCAACTCCGCGCTCGATAAACTCTCCACTCTCGGCACTTATGAGGAGGCTGAAGATTATTTCTTCAACGACCTGGGCCTCGACCCGGACTCAGCGGAAGTGCAGGAGCTTATGGCAGTAATTAAAACGCATTACGGGCAATGAGCGGCATGTTGCATATAGTGCCCACCCCGGTGGGCAATCTTGAGGATATGACTTTCAGGGCCATACGTGTGCTCAAGGAGGCCGACTTGATATTGGCTGAGGATACGCGCACCAGCGCAGTGCTGATGAAGCACTTCGACATACACACGCCAATGCGGAGCCATCACCGCAACAATGAACACCGTGCAGTGGAAGGCCTTGTGGAGGAGATTGCAGCCGGCAAGGATGTGGCTCTTGTGAGCGATGCCGGCACTCCCGGCATTTCCGACCCCGGATTTATGCTCGCGCGTGCTTGCCGTGATGCGGGCATCGAGGTGGAGTGTCTGCCCGGTGCCACAGCATTCGTCCCGGCGCTCGTGGCCAGCGGACTTCCGTGCGACAGGTTCTGCTTCGAGGGTTTTTTGCCGCTCAAGAAGGGGAGGGCTACCAGACTCGCCCGGCTTGCCGAAGAAGACCGCACCGTCATAATATATGAGTCACCCCTGCGCCTCGCACGCACGCTGCGCCAACTTGCCGAGAGTTTCGGCGAGGATAGGCCGGCTGCAGTGTGCCGCGAAATCTCAAAATTGCACGAAGAGATAAGGCGAGACACACTCGGGAATCTTTTTTTACACTTCGAACAAAACCAAACGAGGGGTGAAATTGTTATTGTCGTAGGGTCGAGATAATATCCCGGCCCACGCAAAGCTATAAACAGAGTTAACTAAACGAATTTAAACTAAAATTTAACCGATATGAAAAAGACAGCATTTTTCTTCGCACTCGGTGCGCTGCTCCTTTCCTCATGCGCCGGAAAGGACCAAAAAAAAATCGAAGAGGATTCAGCAAAAATCGCCGATTTGACAGCTGAATATGAGGAAGCCACCAACTTCAACGACTCCCTCATGCTCCTCATGGGTGACATCTACACCGGTCTCGACTCGATCAACACGCAGGAAGGCCTTCTCTACAACATGGGTGCAGGTGATGCCGCTGACCGTCGCGCGGAGATTCGCCATAATCTGTCGGCCATCAAGGCTCGCCTCGCTGCCAACAAGCAGCTCCTCGAGCAGATGGAGGCTAAGGTGAAGGCTTCCGGCGCCGACAACAGCGTTCAGGCTAAGACCATCGCGCAGCTCCGCCAGCACATCGAGCAGCAGGATGCCAAGATTGCCCAGCTCGAAAGTGACCTCAGCAACGCCAAGACCGAAATCTCCAACCTCAACACCAAGGTAGCTGAAACTCAGGAGCAGGTTGCCACCGAGACCGCTGCCAAGGAGGAGGCTCAGGCAGCAGCGACAGCCGCCGAAAATGAAGCAAACGAGGTGTACTACGCTATCGGCAGCAACAAGGAACTCAAGAAGAAAGGCTTGCTCGAAAAGAAATTCCTCGGCTCCACCAAGGTGCTCAAGGGTAATTTCGATGCCTCTTACTTCGTGAAGGGCGACAAGCGCAACCTCACTTCTATCCCCACCAATGCCAAGAAGGTGAAAATCTGGACCAACATGCCCGAAAACTCATACCGCATAGTGGGTGAGAAGAATGGCCCGAAGACCATCCAGATTGTCAACCCCGACAAGTTCTGGTCGCTCACCAACCACCTCGTGATTCAGACAGACTGATCGCAGTGATGCAAATGCAAGTAGCCATATAGCTACTACTTCATAATTAATAACTCTGACTTAATACTTAAATGAAGTATTCTATAATGATAAGCGCGGCCTTGGCCGCGCTTATGCTTGTATCATGCAAGCCCACCGAGAAGAATTATAAGGCCGCTTACGATGCGGCATTGAAGAAGCGTGCCGAGGCTGCGGAGCAGCAGATGCGTCCGGCCACCGGTTTGCTGAGCGACGATGGCCCGCAGCTCCGCATAGTGGATGGTGACTCAATTTTTGTGCTGCGCGAACGCCTCCGCCTGCTCGACGGCTCCCGCCCGGGCGGCAATTGGGCTGTGGCAGTGGGTGTCTTTAAAATCGACACCAATGCCAAGGCCTCTTCGGCCGACCTCAACGCGGCCGGATGGAAGTCGGCGACGCCCGCAAAGGCTCAGGCCGGCAAGTTTTATGCCGTTGCCGACACGCTGACCTCGCTGCAAGATGCGCGGAAACGTGCCGCCGAATTCAAGCTCGCGTTTCCCGATTATCCATATGTAGGGCTTCCGGGTGCACCCGTCTTGATTAATTTCTGAAGATTGACTCATGCCGGCTGTCGGCTGCGAACCGTTTGGGAGTCTAAGTTGTTATAGTCTAAACAGATTCATTATAAGACTATGAAAAATATTGCTAAGACTCTGGCTGGTGTCGCTGCTCTGGCAGCCATGTCGCTGGCCCCTATGCAGGGAGATGCCTGCACACGCGTGTTATATAAAGGACTCGATAACCTCTTTGTGGTAGGGCGTTCGCTCGATTGGAAGACCCCGATTCCTACAAATCTCTACGTTTATCCACGTGGTATGCAGAAACAAAGCACTAATCTCGATAACCCCATAAAGTGGGAGTCGAAATATGGTGCTGTGTATGCTGTGAGTTACGACGGTGGCGTCACGGAGGGTATGAATGAAAAGGGTCTTGTGGTAAACGGACTGTTCTGCAAGGGAACAGTTTACAATGATACCGTCTCCAAGCCATATATGATGTCGCTTGCAGTGTTTCCGGCGTGGCTGCTCGACAATTGCGCCACGGTAGATGAGGTGAAGGAGTTGTTGCAGTCAGTCAAGTTTGATATACAGGGTGCCACTTTCGATGGTGGCACAGTCTCCGCGCTTCACTGGGGCGTGACCGATGCCACCGGGAAAAGCATCATATTTGAGTTTGACAAGGGCGTGATAAGCATCTACGACATGGGTGACTATCAGGCAATGACCAACGACCCTAAATGGCCCGACATGCAGGCTATCCTCAACTATTGGGATAAGATAGGTGGTGTACACATGTTGCCCGGCACCGTGAGCAGCCCCGACCGCTGTGTGCGTGCAAATTATTTTGCTCACCATGTGGAAGCTGTGAGCGACCCCGACCTTGCCGTGGCCATCGCGAAGAGCGTGATTGTGCCGAGTTGTGTGCCTTACACCTATCTCATACAGGGCGAACCCAATGTGAGCAGCACACAGTGGCGCAGTTATAGCAACACGCGCGACCTGCGTTACTACTTCGACCTCTGTGTCAACCCCGGCTATTATTACGTAGACCTCAAGACTCTTGATTTACGTCCCGGCAAGAGCGTGCTGAAGCTCGACACTTCTAAGACCTCCGACCTCGTGGGCTGTGCCAACCACCGCCTCGTGAAGTCCGAACCCTTCACCCCGATGTACTAATAGTCACTAATTTGAACACCTACTAAGATAAAATGAAAAGCCTCGGCATTGCCGGGGCTTTTCATTTTATCTGTAAGTGACTATTAGTTGGCTTGATGCGGCTGCACGTTGATAAACTTGCGGCCTTCCTTGCCGGTGGTGAACACCACAACTCCGTCGATCAATGCGAAGAGTGTGTGGTCCTTGCCCATACCCACGTTCAAACCGGGGTGGTGCACTGTGCCACGCTGACGCTTCAGGATGTTGCCTGCCTTGCAGTTCGCACCACCAAAAATCTTAACACCAAGTCGTTTGCTCTCTGACTCGCGGCCGTTCTTCGAACTACCTACACCTTTTTTATGTGCCATTTCCTTTTTTGGTTTATGCGGTTACAATTTTCTTGATCATCACTTTGGAGAACTGCTGACGGTGACCATTGAGACGACGGTAACCTTTGCGACGTTTTTTCTTAAAAACAATCACTTTGTCTCCCTTTACGAGCGGAAGCATCACTTCGCACTCTACTTTTACTCCCTCCACTGAGGGTGCGCCTACCTGGACGTTGCCGTCCACGTCGAGCAGAAGGACTTTGTCGAAGCTGATGGCATCGCCCTCCTTCACCTCGTCACCGAGATGGTGAACATACAGAAACTTGCCTTCTTCAGCCTTGAACTGCTGTCCTTTGATTTCTACGATTGCGTACATTTTTTATCTTTTGTGTTTAATCGTACCGTCAGGCGCCTCCCTCTTGGAGAACTTAATCTGCCTGCCCGGCATATTTGCGACTGCAAAATTAGCTGAAAATTTTGTATTTACCAAATATTTTTGTAATTTTGCATCGCTTTTCACGATAAAAGTGCGCTCCGATGAGAGTGTCCCGGCCTCGGGCAGGGCTGCGGAGCTGTCGCTTTTGCGCGAAAAGTGTCCATTGCGGCCTCATGCCGCACATGTTTAACCCATTTAATTACTCTCAACAAAATGCATCTTTCATCTGAAGAAAAGAAAAAGATTTTCGAGACTTACGGCACTGGCGCTAACGATACCGGTAGCCCTGAAAGCCAGATCGCTCTCTTCTCCGTGCGCATCAAGCACCTCACTGAGCATCTGAAAAACAACCACAAGGATTACACCACTGCCCGCGCACTTAAGGCTCTCGTAGGCCAGCGTCGCAGCCTCCTTGACTACCTGATTCGCAAGGATATCAACCGTTACCGCGCAATCATCGCCAAGAAGGAACTCGGCATCCGCAAGTAATCCGGTCCCGAATAAATGCATCAGAAGGAGTGTCCGAAAGGATGCTCCTTTTTTAGTCTTTTATAGTCGTCGCCAGAGACTCCTGCATCCCAAAGGTTTCGCGACGCGCTTATTGACGCGGAGCCACCGGGAGGGAGGAGCCTCCGGCGACGACAAAAAAACGACAAAAAAGAGAATCGCGAATGTGATTCTCTTTTGGCGCTTCAGGATGGGCTTGAACCAACGACCCCCTGATTAACAGTCAGGTG
>CAJTYC010000024.1:0-13880 GCA_910584185.1 uncultured Muribaculaceae bacterium | reverse complement strand
AACGACCCCCTGATTAACAGTC
Source organism: uncultured Muribaculaceae bacterium (assembly GCA_910584185.1). GTDB lineage: Bacteria > Bacteroidota > Bacteroidia > Bacteroidales > Muribaculaceae > Lepagella. The sequence continues at coordinate 13,858 of CAJTYC010000024.1, read as the reverse complement.
AGGTGCTCTAACCAACTGAGCTACTGAAGCAATGGATATGCAAGATAAATAATTGAATTGTAATCAGTTATCTTGTCTATGTGTTTAGGCTTCCCTCAAACACGGTGCAAAATTAGGCAAAAATTTTTATTCTACCAAATTTTTTCGCAATTATTTTTAATTATTCTGCGTTTTATTTGCAGATACTCCTTTTGGGCGCGTGCAGAAGACGTATGCGGCGCTGAAAATTCCCAACACCACGAGCCATGCCGCCTGGCAGCTCCACATCACCATAGAGAATGCTGTGCCCTCTTCATCGCTGATGCCGTAGAGCGACAGGGCGAACATCACCGCAAGGTTCCAAGGCCCGAGTCCACCGTTCGACGGCACCGCCATAGAAAACGCCCCGAACACAAACACCACAAGCCCCGGTATCAAGCCATAGGCGCTCCCGGGCATGTTCACAAGCTCGCGCGTGAACGGGAAGGCCATTAACATCACATACAACTCCAGATAATAGCATAGCCATATGCCGAGTGTCAACACTACATACATCACTTTCCCCTTCATTGTGAATATCACCTTGAATCCTGCCCATATTTTCTCGAGGCTCCCGTCTATGCTCTGCACCAACTTGTAGCGGCGCCAGTAGTGGCACACATACCAGAATGCCCCAATCACGGCGGCAATCGAGAGCCAGAGCCAAGGCTCATCTATTATATGGTGAATGTCGCGCCCTACGGCATAGTGCTGCACAAAGGCGTTGATAGGTCCATGGGCCAAAATGAGCGTGAGTACGAAGAGCGACAACACCACCACGAGGTCGGAGAGACGGTCGCCCACGTCAGTCCCAACCACTGTGGATAGTGACACCTGCTCGCGGCGGCTCACATAGACGCAACGCCACACCTCGCCGAGACGCGGAAAAACCAGGTTGAGCGAGTAGGCCCCGAATATGGCGACGCTCTCGGCGGTGAACGACATGCGGGGCACTCCGGCACCGCGAAGCTGTATGCCCCAGCGCACGCCGCGAACCATGTGCGAAAGCGTGGTGATGACCATCATCACAACCACCCACCAGAAGTCGCACCCGTCGCTGATCACCTGCAACACATCGCGAAAATCCACCTTGTGGAATAGCCATATAACCAACCCCACCGAAATGGCAACCGGTATGGTATAGTCGACCACCTTGCCCAATATTTTGAAAATCCGGGAACTCATAACCTTATAAATTGCATTACTGATAAAGTATAAACAAACAAATCTCAAAAATTCCCCCTCCATGATAAATTTACCGATGCCTATTCATAAGTACAGCCGCTCGCATGTATATCTCAACGTGGATCTTGGCCAGCGCGGACTCCCCGGTGATGATACCTGGGGCCGTCCGCCGCACGACCGCTACGTGATGCGCGTCAAGAATTATGAATACTCATTCATAATCGAACCGGAAGGATTATAATGATGTGTAAGAAGCAATAAGAACCAATAAGTAGGAGTCTCAATTATATCCTCATCCTTGGCCTCTCTGTCGTGGAGGTCAGGGATATTTTTTTGCTGTCTAAATCGCTCAACGGATTGAACCTCATTTGCCATGATTTGTTTTAATTACGAGAACGCTCTCTAAGGATAGCCCTCATCAGTAAACACACGCTTGTAAACACACGCACGTAACCACACGCTTGTAATTATACGCGCTCACTAAAATCTTAATTATAATAACTATGTTTGACTGGCTACTGGATACGCTCATTAAGTATCCCTCAATTCCGATTTTCCTTACGATAGGACTCGGTTTCTATTTCGGAAAATTCAAGTACAAGTCTTTTGCACTCGGCACAGTTACATCCGTACTGCTCGTGGGAGTGCTTGTAGGCTATTTCGTGAACCGTTGGGCCGGTTCACCAATCGTGATTGGCGCTCCGTTGAAGTCGCTGTTTTTCCTGATATTCCTCTTTGCCATCGGTTACAAGTGCGGCCCGCAGTTTGTGGCGGCAATCAAGGGGCAGGGCATTAGTCAGGTGGTATTTGCCGTGGTGGTTTGTGTGCTCTGTCTTGCTGTGACTTGGGGCTGCGCAAAGATCATGAATTATAACGCTGCTCTCGCCACAGGTCTTTTCTCCGGTGCGCAGACAATCTCGGCTGTGATAGGTATCGGCACAGACACCATAAGCAGTCTCCCCGGGCTCGATGCCGCCACCAAGAAGGAATGGATTGATATCATACCCGTTTGCTATGCCGTGACTTACGTGTTCGGTACAATCGGTTCGGCGTTCATCCTCGGCAATCTCGGTCCCGCCATGCTCGGTGGCCTCAAGAAAGTGCGCCAGATGACCAAAGATTATGAGGCTAAGCTCAACCACTCTTCTTTGTCGTCCGACCCGGCTTATATCGACGGCAACCGTCCGATCAGCTTCCGTGCCTACAAGGCGACCTCCGATTATTTCAATACTCCGCGCTCTGTGTCTGAGATTGAGGAGTATCTCGGCAAGCAGGGTAGACGTCTCTTTGTGGAGCGCATCCGCAAGGTGTCTGACGGCTCGAATGCAATTGTCGCGCCCACTCCCGACACCAAGGTGGCTGCTGCCGATGAGATAGTGCTTTCGGGCAGACATGAGTATATCATAGAAGATGAAAGCTGGGTCGGCCCGGAGATTGACGACGCTGCCCTGCTCACTTTCAACATGGAGAAGACTAAGGTGATGGTAAGCAAGAAGTCTGCCGGACTGACAGTCGACCAGCTTCGCGCCAAACCATTCATGTATGGCGTATCCGTGGCAAGCATCTCTCGTCAGGATGGTGTTGATATCCCGGTGTTTGCCCAGACCAAGCTTATGCATGGCGACATGATTGAGATCGTCGGTCTGCCCCAGGAGGTTTCGGCTGCCGCTTCAGGCGTAGGTTATGAAGAGAAACCTACCACCGTAACCGACCTCGTGTTTGTGTCGCTCGCCATTGTGATTGGTGCTCTCGTGGGTGCGCTCACGCTTAATATACACCATATTCCGGTGAGCCTCTCCACTTCGGGCGGTGCCCTTATTGCCGGTCTTTTCTTCGGCTGGTTGCGCACCAAGCGCCCCTCTGTCGGCATAATACCGACTTCATCTCTTTGGCTTATGCAGAACCTCGGCCTGAACATGTTCATCGCCGTGATCGGTATCCAGAGTGGTCCTACATTCTTCTCCGGTCTGCAGCAGGTAGGTTGGATGTTCTTCATCATGGGTATCATAGCAACGTCTGTGCCTCTGCTTATTTCGATGTGGCTCGGTGCCAAGGTGTTCAAGTTTCATCCGGCAATCAATCTCGGCTGTGTGGCCGGTAGCCGTACCACCACCGCATCGCTCGGTGCAATCACAGACTCGCTGCAGAGCAATGTGCCGGCTCTCGGATATACAATCACATATGCAATCGGCAACACGCTGCTGATACTGATGGGCGTGGCTATGGTGCTGATGTTCATATGACGACACTGATAATGTAAATTTAATGATGCTAAATTTTTAATTTATAAGATATTATGGAAAACAAAAGAAATCCGGAAGACAAAAATTACGAGAAAGAACTTGAGAAACTGAGTCCTTTTGAAGTGAAGAGCACGCTGATAAGTTTGGCGGAAGATGATGCCAAGCGCTCCACCGCGACATTTCTCAACGCGGGTAGAGGCAATCCGAACTGGTTGCTGACCCGTCCGCGCAGGGCTTTCTTCCTTCTTGGCGACTTTGCTGTGGAAGAGGCTGAAAGGAGAATGTACGACGAGCCGATGCGAATCGCCGCTTCTCCCACACAGAAGGGGGTGGCCGAAAGGTTCCTCGCCTTCCTCGACAGCAATAAGAATAATGTAGGCAGCGAAGTGCTCCGCCATTATTACACTTACATGACTACTGAGCATAAGGCTGACCCCGATGAGCTGGTGTTCGAACTTGTGGACGGTATTCTCGGTGACCATTACCCCACGCCTCCCCGCTCGCTGAAATACACTGAAATCATACTGCGCGATTACCTGCGCTGGGCGATGGGCGGCAAGGATGACATGACGCAATTTGACCTTTTCCCCACAGAGGGTTCCACAGCCGGCATGTGTTACGCATTCAACAGCTTGAAGCAGAACTTCCTGCTGAATGATGGTGATAAGCTCGCGCTCTTCACGCCTTGCTTCACCCCTTATATTGAGATTCCGCAGCTCGCGGAGTTCGGATTGGAGATAGTCAACGTTTCGGCCAACAAGGTTGAGAAGGATGGATATCACGATTGGCAATTCCCTGACGAGGAACTCGACAAGCTTCGCGACCCTTCGGTCAAGGCTGTATGTATCACCAACCCATCAAATCCGCCAAGCGTCTGCCTCGCCCCTGAGGTCCTCGATAAGTTGGTTGATATAGTAAAGAACGATAATCCCAACCTGATGATTATCACCGATGATGTGTACGGCACATTTATCGACGGCTTCCGTTCGCTGATGTATGTGTTGCCTTACAACACGATGTGTCTCTATTCATTCTCAAAATATTTCGGTGCTACCGGATGGCGTGTAGCGGCTATGGCCATTCGCAGCGAGTCGAACGTGTTTGACGATCGTCTTGCAGCTTTGTCAGAAGATAAGAAACAGGCTCTCGACAAGCGTTATGAATCATTGGTGCTTGAGCCTCGCAAACTCAAGTTTGTGGATAGGCTCGTGGCTGACTCTCGATTGGTAGGCCTTAACCACACAGCCGGTCTCTCCTGTCCGCAACAGATTCAGATGGCACTTTTCGCTGCATTCGCATATCTGCATAGGGAGGAGTTGCAACCTAAACTTATCGGCATGATTCAGAAGCGTCTCAACGACCTGTGGAGCACGACCGGTTTCACGCTGCTTCCTGACCCCAACAGGGCCGGATATTACAGTGAGATAGATATAATGGTCTGGGCCAAGAAGTTTTATGGAGATGACTTCGCAAAATATCTTTCAGACAATTACGAACCGCTTGACTTCGTGATAAGGCTCGCCAACGAGACAGCCATTGTGCTGCTCAACGGTGATGGCTTTGACGGGCCGGCATGGTCAGTCAGGGCATCGCTCGCTAACCTTGATGAGGATGCGTATTTGAAGATAGGAACGGCAATACGAAAGATTCTCGACGAATACCATGACCTGTATCTGAAGAGATAAGCAAAACGAAAGATTAAGAGTCAGTTACATAAAAATATTGCCCATATGGGCAATATTTTTATGTAACTGACTCTTATAATATAAGTGAAATTCTTTATGGCAGTCTGCGGTGCGTCCTCTCTCACGTTTAGCGATGCAGCGTCGCGAAGCCACCGGGAGGGAGGAGCCTCCGGCGACGATAATAAAGATAATTTATGGTTGAGTCAGCTCAATGCAACAGCGATTTTTATTTCCTAAAAAGTGCGGATTAGCATATTCCCGGTTATGGATGGAATATTCATGGAAATTTTTGTAAATTTGCAGTCCGGATATAGAACATTCAGCTTATGTCGCACCATGAAATAAATATAGCAGTGTTTGCCTCTGGCAATGGCTCCAACGCGGAGAACCTTATAAAGTATTTCAACGCCAACAGCGAGAGTGGCATACGTGTGTCGCTCGTAGTGACCAACCGCGCCGGTGCCGGTGTAGTGGAGCGGGCCAAGAGGCTCGGTGTGCCGGTGGAGCACATCACGCGAGATAGATTTACCGACAGCGATTATGTGATGGACATACTCAAGGCGCATCATGTAGAGGCAATAGTATTGGCCGGTTTCCTGCTCATGGTGCCTGATTACTTGCTGAAATATTACCATGAACGTATTATAAACATCCATCCATCCTTGTTGCCAAAATATGGCGGTAAGGGCATGTACGGCATAAATGTGCATAGGGCAGTCGTGGAGGCCGGTGACACCGAGACAGGAATAACCATACACCTCGTGGATGAGGTCTGCGACAATGGCCGCATACTCTTCCAGGCGAAAGTACCCGTGGAGCCGACCGACACACCCGAAGATGTAGAGGCAAAAATCCATACACTCGAACGCCTCCACTTCCCTCGGATCGTGGCCCAAACACTCGCTCCGGATTGCAATCGTCAGTAATGTATATGAAGTCTGCACCTTTGAACTGCTTGGAATGTATAAGAAGCATGTATAATGTAATTTAAAAGAAATAAATATGAATAAGAAGTACTTTTCAGCTATCCTCCTGATGGCCTTTTCTATTAATGCCCATGCAGCGGTTGATGACATGTTTCAGTCCGGTGATTTATGGTATAGTATCACTTCGGAATCGCAGCCGTCCGTAAAAGTTATTGCTGAGTATGTTGCTGTGCCTAATGCACCTAACTACATCAGTCTTGATCCGGAATTGGTGATTCCGCAGAGTGTAAATCATGGCGGCAAGGAGTATGCAGTGACTGCAATAGACGGTGCGTTCGATGGTTGTACATCCTTGAAGTCAGTTACTATACCGGCCTCCGTGACCAGCATTTCCTCATTCTCATTTTCCGACTGTCTCAGAGTTAATTCATTGACCCTGCTCGATGGACCTGATTCATTGGAGCTTGGAAATACCAATGTGATAGGTGATATGGAAAATCTTACTGACATATATCTCGGCAGGAATCTGACATGTAAGAGTGGCTCAATAACATTCGAATATTCCGAATACTACTCCAGCAATTCCTTTCGTCAGTTAAAGAGCATAAAATTTGGGAAGTATGTAAATGAGCAAGGTGCACCCCAGTTGTGGAATCTGCCAAACCTAAGTTGCCTTGTGCTTGGAGAGGGCTTTACTTCGTTACCATCTTATTTCACTCAAGGGCTGACTGCATTGAAAGAACTCTCGCTGCCCGGAAGTATAAAGACAATCGACGAAGGTGCTTTCAACAAGTTGGCGCCAGTAAGCATACGACTTGAAGATTCGGATTCGGAATTGACTTTCCATCACAGACAATATTGGGATTTAACCAACCTTACCGACATATATCTTGGCCGAAATGTCAACTTTATACCTGATGTGCGTAATGGAAAAGTCTCTAACCTGACGGTAGGAGACTGTGTGACGGAGCTGGGAAATATCAGCTATATTCCGATAAAGAAGCTCGTGCTTGGCAAAAATGTAAAATCAATAAAAGAAGGAGCTTTCAATTCGTGCGAAAACCTTAAAGAATTGGTGATGAACGAACAGCTTACGTCTATCGGAGGAGGTGCGTTCTTCAACACTTCAATAGTTGATGTGGAGCTACCGAAGAGTTTGACGTTTCTGGGAAGAGGTGCATTTGATTATGACAAATTGAAAAGTTTTGTAATAGATGGCACCGATCTGGTGATAGAATCAATCAGTTCCCAAGAATTGTTCAAAGGTAAGACATTAACTATTCCAGCTTGCGTAAAATCGTTTGGCGGAGAATTGCCCGGAGTGGTCAAGCTTGTGATAGAGGATACGGAGTCAGTGTTGGAGAATGTGCCTGTATGTGCAAATGCGACAAGCCTTTATTTAGGACGTCCGGTGGCGGAGATGGATCCTTATGGATGGTCAATTAATTTCAGAGGTTGCTATTTTAAGGACGTCACTATAGGTGGTAAAGTGAAGAATGTCAACCCAAAGCTATTTCTGCAACACAAGCAAATGGAGACCTTGACTTTGCAAGAGGGTGTTGAGACTATAGGCGAGGATGCTTTTATGGAAACGGAATCTCTGAAGAAAATTAATTTCCCATCAACGCTGAAATCTTTGGCACGTAACTCTTTTTGGTTTACCGGAAAAAAGATGACCATATATTGTCCGGCTGCAGTGCCGCCGGCAGGCATGGGAGAGGCAATGGATATCGTCAACATGACAGGGTCAACAGTTTTTGTCCCGATTGACAGCGTAGGAGCTTATAAGTCTTCTGAATGGCAATATTTTAATATCGTAGGCTTTGATTTTGCCGGCATAGCTGACGTGATGATTGACACTGACACCTCAGATGATTACTATACCGTGGATGGAAGAAAGGTTACCGGTGAGATAACCCCCGGCCTTTATATCATCCATAAGAGGGGAGTGCCGTCACGCACAGTAATAGTGCGCTAACGCCCACCATTTTTGTGAAACGGCTATAATTGTTAAGTGCTAAAAAAAAACGGTGCATATCCTTAAGGAAATGGCACCGTTTTTTACGAGATGAGCTCTTAATGTTGGTGTTCTTCTCCGTAACCTCCCGTGTCGATGTGGTTGTGACGTCCATGCTCATGCTTGTGACTCTTTCCGAATGTATAGGTTACTGCCAATCGCAATGTGCGGCCTCCCGACCATTTGCTGATCGACTGGGTGTAGCCGTTTCCGTAGAGTATGTTGTGAGTTTCTTTCGAATTGAAAATGTCTTTGCACAAGAGAGATACGCCCAATGCACCGAAATTCTTGCGCAGACCGGCTTCGACATCCCAGTCTGATTCGAGAGTACCCTGGGCCGTGACACGGCGTGAGTTATAGCGCCCCGTTGCCTGGAATGTGATGTCCCACGGCAGACGCACCGATGCCATGCAGCGGATATCCCAGACAAAACGGTTCTGTTTGCCGCCGCGTACTGCATAGTAGCTGTCGTGCAGTGGGTAGTCTGTGCTCCATGCCTTGAGATGACTGTTGTAAAGATTGACGGTGGTCGTAAGGGTCAGACGGTTAAACAGAGTATTGCGTGATATTATCTCCACACCGGTATTCATCATGTTGCCCACGTTGGCATGACCGTAATACATGGTGTTTACATCCGGATCGGAAGCCATCGGAGCCAGGAAGCTGACATGGCTTATCATATCATTGTTGGCACGCAGGTAACCGGATACAGAGAGCATGTGGTTGCGCCAGTTCTTGATATATGACAATTCTACGGTATTGCTGTATTCCGGCATGATGAGTGGATTGCCGAGGTGCACTTCCGATGGGTCGGAGATATTCTCGAAAGTATTGAGCTGCGGACCGAAAGGACGGCGTATGCGGCGCGAGTAGTTAAGTTTAAGTTCGTTGCTTTCAAGGAACGACCATCCTATTGAAGCCGACGGGAAGAGTGCAAAATCATTTTTCTTGAACAGCTTCACATCTGCATCGGTCTGACCGTAGCCGAGTGAGCGTGTGCGTATCTGCCACATCTCACCGCGCAGACCGGCTGAGAAAGTCAGTTTTTCATAACTGCCCGAGAAATTGACGTAGAGAGCCGAAATGTCGGTATCATATTTGAATCGGTTGTAAAGGTCGTTGAGAGGGGAGAGGTTATCCTCTGTCAGGCCTCCTGCATATGATGCCGGGCTGTTCTCATGGTTGTAGTTGCCTTTGTATCCCGCCTCGAAGCGAAGCCACGGAAATGCCATGACTGAATAGTCGAGCGCGGCCTCCCAGTTGCTGATTTTAACATCCTGATGCTGGCCCTGCCAGATTGCTTCAACTGTGCCGTCGGCCCATGTCTCTTCCTCATGCGAACGGTTGTCATTTGGCCCTTGCCAGATGTTGTAGCTCACATTTGCGTCAATCGAGTGATCTTTACCGAAAATGTGCTTATATCCGAGCATGATGTTCGCACCGCGCGTATCGCAGCTCTCACGCATACGGTTGACATTGCTAATCCATTGTCCCGGCAGATTGCTCAGGTGGGTAGTGGTGGTATTTCCCCATTTGTGCCCGAGTGTGCCTATTGCGCTCAGATATAAGGTGTTATTCTCATCAGGTTTGAAATTGGTGCCTAAGCGCAGAAACATGCTGTTCTCATGCTTCTTGATCTTTCCATCTGAATTGATGTAAGAGCCGTCGTCATAGTTGCGTCGCGACACCACCCCGCCCGGCACATGCTCTGTTTTCAGTCCGATGCCGGCAACCGACTCAAACTTCCCTTCATTGTAATTAATGTTGAAATTCACGTTTGCCGTGCCGCGTGTGTCTACATTGGCCTCCGCATTACCGAAATAGCCGTGACGTTTGTCCTCTTTAAGACGGATATTGATGATGCCGGCAGTACCCTCCGTGCTGTGCTTCGACGAAGGGTTGGTCATTACCTCGATGCTCTCTATTGTTTCGGCAGGAAGCTGACGGAGTATCTGGGCGCGGTTGTCAGCGTTCATGCCCATCTCCTTGCCGTTGATCCATACAAGCACATCGGAGTTGCCGCGCAAGGAAATCTCACCGTCGCTGTTCACATCGACCGATGGTACTGCGGCAAGAAGCTCGTCGGCAGATGCACCTGTCGCGGATATGTTTGAGCTTACATTGAACACCCTGCGCTCGGAGTTGACCGACATCTGACTCTTCTGCCCTGTCACAACAACTTCCTGAAGCAGTTTCGAGTCTTCGGCAAGTTCAATACGGCCTAAGTTCATTTCAGAATTACTGATGGTTATCTCACGCTCCTGAGGAATGTTGCCGATCATGCTCACACGTATAGTGTACTTTCCTTCTGGCACATTTGCGATAGAAAACGCGCCATTCTCATCGGTCATTGTTCCGAACTGTAAAGGCTTGCCTGTTTTAGGGTTTATCAGGACCACAGTAGCGAAATCAAGCGGCTCAGCCGTATCTTTATTGAACACCGTTCCTGTGATATTGCCGTCGGCATATGCGCTACCTGCAATGAGCAGCGATGCAGCCAATGCAATTGATATTTTTGCTTTCATATTTCAGATCATTTTGTTTTCCGGATGCAAAGTTATCGATTAACTAATGCAAACTGTTTGCAAAAATGTGATAACTTCATTATGAACTTTATGGGTATTTTTATGAGATGGGCTCTGAGTTCTTCAAAAGGATTGCTTAATTTTGCAGTTGCCAGTTGACTCTACAAATACGAGATGACCCCTAAAAATTTGTAATTAAACTTTTAGGGGTCATTTCATATTTGATATTATTGTATTATTTCAATATGATGCCGGAGTTAGATTGTAATGCTCGCGCCTATTGTCAGACAACGAGGTAGAGCCGGTCCGTATATATAACCGGAATCTCGTTTGGAACCGAGGTCAAAGTCTTTCTGATATGAGTTGAATATATTGCTTACGCCGGCAGTGAGGTCAAGGTCAAGGCGGTCGAAAAGTCGGAAACAGTATGTAAGGTTGAGAGATGCATCGAAGAACGATTGTGTACGAACTGCGAGGTCCACATCAGTGCCAGAACCCTGAAGATGCTGCACAAGCATAGGGCCGGTAGCAGTTGCCGAAAACGATGCTTTGAATGCATTGGTAATGCTATAGTTAGCGGTGATGTAACCATAGATGTCAGGAGTGCGGAACATGCGGGTCTCAGCAGGCACAGAGGGGTTGTCGCTCCATGTTTCAGGCTTCTTATAACGGCTGCGTTGAAGTGTCATGCCGGCTTGAATGTCAAAGCCAAATGGGAAAAATGCCTTGGCCTCGAAGTTTAGTCCCATAACACGAGCTCCTGAGCCGTTGTAGCGTTCAAGCACGGCGTTGCCGTTTGCATCAAGCCCGTCTAGTTGTCTTAGGGCGAACACATCGCGGAGGTCAGTAAAGAATCCTTCCACGAGCAGGTTTGTCTGAACGGATCCAAAAGTATGGTACATATCAGCAGAAAGGCTTACACTCTGCGAACTTTCCTGCTTTAGTCCGGGGGCGAGAACGGTTACGACACGCTCTCCTCCGACTAAGGCAACATGGAAGTCCTCATCATAGGCTTGCGGGGAGCGGAAGCCAGTAGAGTATGAAGCTCGGAAATTGAATTCTTTGGAGGGATTAAAACGTATATTTACACGGGGAGAAACAATAGGGTTATGAATCATCGAATGTTTGTCCATACGCGCACCGATGAGAAAACCCCATCGTTCATCGCGCCATTCATTCTGGAGGTATGCGCTGTATATGTTTACTTTCTGAAGGATGTCATGACCATATCCCACGGTGACATCATGAAGACGGTTGAACGAATATTCAAGCCCTGCAACGAGTTTTGCTGGCATAAAGAGAAAGCGGTCCATCGGATGTGACCATTGCGAACCTGCCGTGACAACAATATCTGAAGTTCTGCCGTATGCGTCGGGATCCATTTCGGAACCATAGTAACTGTTGCGTTTTGTGGCTTGAGTCGCACCGAATATGGAGAGATGGTCGCGGCGGTCGCGCAACCACCAGTCGAATGTGGCCTCTCCTGCATGAATGTTATGGTCAACTTGTTCTGCAATCATAGCCAAATGTGCAGGCTCGTTGAGATTATCGCCGCCACGACGGTATTCATGCGTGTTGTGATATTCAACGGTAAGCTTAGTGTCATGGCCAGTGCGGAAGAATGTGCGTGCTCCAATGGTTTGAGCTTTAAGTTGGGCCACTTCCGTGAAACCGTCACCGTTATGGTCGTATCCGTCGCGGCTACGGCTCTGACCGTAGATAAAAGCACCGGCTTTATTGTTGTCAGTGACTACCGAGGCGTTGACTGTGGTATTGTTGTCAAAAGCTCCTGATGGACCTATGGATGTGAGAGTATGGGATAGACGGGCAGAATTTGACATCGGATCTTTTGTAATGATGTTGATTGTTCCGCCCACTGCGGATGACCCAAAGAGCGCCGAGCCGCCACCACGCATTACTTCGATACGCTCAATCATATTCGCAGGTATCTGTTCAAGTCCATATACACCGGTAAGGGCTGAAAATACAGGGCGCGAGTTCATAAGTATTTGTGAATAATGACCGTCAAGACCATTTATGCGCACTTGTGTGAATCCACAGTTCTGACAATCGTTTTCAACTCGCACACCGGGCTGGAAATCAAGACCGTCAGCTAATGAACACGCTCCTACGTTAAGCAGTGTGTTTGCAGAAACAATATTGACAAGTGAAGGGCTTTCCCTACGCCTGACTTCAGTTTTGGAGGATGTCACAACTACCTGATCGAGCATAAAGGCATCCGGGGAAATCTCAAAGTTAACTTCAACGGTCTGTCCGGCGGCAACGCTTGCTTTTCGGGTAACGGTGGTATATCCAATGAATGATACATTCAGTTCATAATCTCCCGGAACCAAATCGCGAAACACATAATGACCGGAGCCGTCTGTCATAGTTGCTAATCCGGCCTTAGATATAGATACAACGCAACCTGTAAGGTGTTCGCCGTTTTCGGCATCAATCACATGTCCGACGATATTTGCGTCTGTGGTGCTTGCAAAGGTCGAAAGCGTTGCCAAAAGGGCACACCATATGCATGCGAAAAATCTTATTAAAGTTTTTCTCATAACTAATAATTATATTTATACTACTGATTATTTATCTTATGAAATGTCTATCTCGTTGATGTCTACAATGTTATGAAGGATAGCATAGAATTGCAATATCACCATTGCCATCTCTGAAGTATGTGCCTCATTTATCCCTTCAATCAGCATTTTCTTGATGCCGGGAAGAGTGAACTCCAAGAAACGCTTGTGAGAGAGACGAAGATATGACATAAGAGTCAGCAAAGAGACCTCATATTGCTCCCATGATTTTCCCGAGATGTAATTAATGACCGCGAGGAAAGTGTCTGCATCAACATTATTGGCAACGCAAACCTGCTCGACAGTACTATCACCGAATCCGAGCGATATGTCGAAACGGTTGAGCACAGTGAGCAGTTGATTATTATCGCGTATAATGTTGCGCATGGTGACAACGCGTGAGTATGATGAAGGGTTCTTTATCATATATTTGGATTGCCTTATTATAAGTGCAAAATTACAAATAATCCACATCGCCGACAATCCCTTAAATTAGGTAGTCTTAACCTATTTCATCCATTATTAGGGTATTATCTATCTCCTATAAGCGGACATCATTCATTATTAGTAGGTAGTCTCAATGAAAAAACGCCATTTTGCGGAATTGACGGGCCTTTGACTAAGGCCGCGTTTCATAAAATTTGTACCCCCAGGGGCGGTTTTGAGCGAGCGAT
>CAJTYC010000023.1 GCA_910584185.1 uncultured Muribaculaceae bacterium | reverse complement strand
CCTCTTTTTTTATCCTGCCGGTGTAAAAGCTCACGGATTTTATGTAAATTTGCAGAGTAATTCATATATTTTTCTTGCTTCTTCAGCATTATCTTCACCTAATGCAGCCTTCGCTCTAAGTCGTTGCGATGTAACGTAAAGGAATTTGTCTTGTGACACATTTGCAGAATCAACTAACTCAGTAGTTAGTTCATAAACTTTTTTATATTCGCCATTGCTTTGGTAAGACCTTGCTAAGTCCCATTTTGCATAATTAATATATGGCTGGATACCTGCTTCACTTAAATTATCATATTCTCTTTTTGCGTATGCTAATTCATCTCCACCGTTCATTGAATCGGAATATATGTCGGATATTCCACGGCATGCCATCCCGATGTAGAATGGATCTTTGTTTTTCTCCGCTTCTTCTATTGCCTGAAGATAAGCCAAAAGAGCTTCAGTGATTTTAGAATTGTGATATTTTTCTCTTCCTTGATAATAAAGAGCCGTAGTAAGGTGATCCTTGTCTGAATTGTTTCTAAAATATTCCACCGAAAAGTCCATGATGCTATCATTAGATAAGATTTGATGATTCTTATCCATTGCCATGGTATAAAGCAACCCATACAAAGCCTTATCCTTATCGGTGTGCAGTTGCTTAGGGTCGATGCTCTCAATCAGTGTCAGTGCGGAGTCAGGCTGCGACATCATTATCTCTTCTGACACAGCAAGTTTCTCTTTCACCTCGCGACTCGTGCAAGCGAAAGAGATAAGAGCCAAAATGACCCCCAAGATTATCAACAGTGCGTTCTTCATAAGAGCGTAACCCCAAGCTTTTGCTATTTCACCGTAAATTTACAAAATTTCACTCACACTCGCAAGACTACCCTAACCGGCATTATCAAAAATAGAGTCCGTCTCATAAAAATTTAGAATGGCTTCGCTACTTTGCATCGCGCAGTCATTATTCATTATTCATTATTACTTGATAACTGCTTTTTTGCGGCGGTGAGATAGACGGGACGGTCTCACCGTTAGCTATGCAATATTCACGCATCGCTTCAAAATCAATATGCGAAAGGAATTCGTTAATACGTGCCATATTTTGAGATTAATATGTAATTATTAGTCAGCCTTTTCGTCAAATAGCTCTTTGATTTTGGCTTGCAATACTTTTTTAGGAGGTAGATTCAGTTGATACTCTGCAACAAGGGTCGGTGACAAAGAGCGAGACATTGCATATTCAACAACTTCGTCGTCCTTATCCTTACAGAGAAGGATGCCAATGCTTGGGTTTTCGTGCGGTTTCCGCACATCACGGTCAAGAGCTTCAAGATAAAATTCAAGTTGGCCGAGGTCTGTGGGATGGAACCTACCCATCTTGACCTCAAACGCCACGAGGCATCTAAGTTCACGGTGGAAGAATAGCAAATCAATTCTGAAATCCTCAGTTCCTACTTGGAGACGATACTCTTGCCCCATATAGATGAAATCTTTACCCACCTCAAGGATAAAGTCTTTCATTTTAGCAATGATGGCTTGTTTCATTGAATACTCATCGGCATAAGTCTTTTTGCCGAGAAAGTCCATTATATACCTGTCTCTGAACGACCTCTCCGATGATGGAGCAATTTCTCTCAGCACTGCTGAGAGTTTTGGCGTGTCAATCATCGTGCGTTCAAATAAACCGCGCGAAATAAGCTTATCGAGTTCGCGTGTCGAAAGGCGTTCTTCAGCCGTGAGGTGGATATAAAAATCCCGTTCTTCAGAGATTTTACAACGAGACATTATCGTGAGGTTGTTAGTCCAGTTAATTTGTCTCAGCAGTGCTGAGAGTTTTTCATCAGCTTCACGATATGTCTCATAGAACTGCTTCATTCTCCAAAGGTTTTTATCCGAATAACCTTTGGAATCTTCTGTATTGGCAGCGATGTAATCTGCAAGCTGACGGATAACACCATCTCCCCATTGCGAATTGGCAACGCGATACGATAATCTTTCACCAATATGCCAATACAGTTCAATCATAGCAGAGTTGGCGATACGATAAACTTTGTTTTTTCGTATCGTTGATTAAGCCAATAATCTCGTTGAACTGACTTTTGAGTATATTGGGGTCTAATATGTTTGTTGATGCCATGCTGATTACAGTTTAGACTACAAAGTTAACGAATTTTTCTGAGATTTGCGCTATAATACTCCGCTCATTGAGAGCGAGAAAGAGTCGTGGTACGGGAATTTCCCGCAGCCGATGTAGAGAGTATCGAAAGCATCGGTGCCGTCGGTGCGGTGTTCAAGCAGGTCTTCTTCTGTCTCTGCGAGCTTTTCGCCGGACTTGTCCTTGTCGAAGCCGTTGCGACCTCGGCGCACTCCGGCTGACTGAATTGCGAAATCGAAAATCGAGATACGATCGATGTTCCACTTTACCCCCCCGCGCAGAATAGAGGCTCACGTCTGCATCTGTTTCGTCGCGCTCAAGGTTTATAAGGAACTTGAACGGCTGCTGAAACTCTCTTCAATCAACATGAGTGTGGACAAAGTGCTGGCTCTGGCACAAACCATTGTTACTATCCAACTGACATTGCCGCAAAACAAGACAACAATCAGTAAGACGATGCTCATGAAACGTCATCAACGCATCGCACCACTCTTCTCAGAAGATTTTTGGGTGACACGTTGACGAAGTCAGGAAAGAGATAAGAGCCAAAATGATCCCCCCAAGATTATCAACAGTGCGTTCCTCATAAGAGCGTAACCCCAAGCTTTTGCTATTTCACCGTAAATTTACAAAATTTCACTCACACTCGCAAGACTACCCTAACCGGCATTATCAAAAATAGAGTCCGTCTCATAAAAATTTAGAATGGCTTCGCTACTTTGCATCGCGCAGTCATTATTCATTATTCATTATTACTTGATAACTGCTTTTTTGCGGGCGGTGAGGTAGACGGGGCGGTAGGTGAGGGTGCGCAGGTGCGACATGTCGGCCATGCGCAAACCTTTGCCGGGCGCGGAGCCGCCTACTCCCGTGTGCTTCAGGTGCATCAGCACCTCGCGCGCCGACCTGAATTCCACCTTTATCTCATCCTCCTCAACACTTACATCCTCAAACTCGCTACATAACCATCCGCGCAAGTCAGCAGCCTTAGGATATAGCAGCGGCGAAGGCCGCAAAGCATCAAGCTCTTCAAGATTGCCCGGCGTGAAAGTCGATATGGCAAGTATTCCACCGGGCTTCAAACGTTCATGACACAAATGCAAAAACCTCGGTATGTCGGCAAACCATTGTATGGCCGATGCCGATACAATCATGTCATATTGGCGGTCAAATTTCTCAATCCACACCTCTGCATCGCTCACCACATACTCCTCACACGCAGCCACACCAAACGGCCCGGTGGCAACAATATCGACAAACGTTATAGAGCCGGCCTTAACCTTGGGTGCATACTCGTGAGTGAAAAGTCCGGTTCCGCATCCTATCTCCAGCACATCACCCCCTATCACAGGACGCATGGACATAAGCCTGTCTGCCAACTTCATTGCAGCAGAATATTGCGCTATGGCATGTGTGTCATAACTCATGGCTGCCTTGCCGAATTTACGCGACACCTTATCGGGGTCAGATATAACCATGCCGATTACATCCTCTATCGGCACATAGTGAGGCGCATCAAGTTCCACAATCTCCACATCAGACAGCTCACGCCAGAACCGCAACATATTAACGTAAGGAAAAATACGATCTTCACGAGATATGTAGGCACGCACCCAAGGCAACTTAGCTTCCATGCCACATCCACAAGACTCAGCCACATTGGCCAGTTGATGCCGGAGATTCTCGATGTCATGGTTACGGGCCTCCCCGAGCTTCAAGAAGGTCTCCTTGTCACCCGCCATACGAAGCCTGAATTTTTGCAAGGTCCGTTCATTAAGTCCGTCAAGGGTGCCATGATATATTGCGTCAGGAATGCCAAGCATATCGCTGACCGGTAGCAATGTGCCATTGAGGGCGAAGGCCGCAGTTATCCTCTCTGAGGGTAGCAACAGCTCCGCAGCAAACACGCCAAGCGACCACGCAAACAGGTACACCGTATAATACCTGTCAAGAAAGGAGGTGTCGAGCTTTAGTTCGCTGAAATCATGCACCACGGCGACATCCCATCCCGGCAACGACACCCGTTCGGCTATCTCCTCCCCACAGCTCCATCCGGCAAATATCAATATGAGCCGCGTATTTTCTGACGACTCCCTGATCATTTCTAATTTCATATCATCGCACTCTTTATGCTGTTCAATATTTTCTCGACATCACCGAGGCTCAGCCCGGCATGCAGTGAGAACCGTATCCGCTCACCCCCTTCAGGGACCGTGGGCCTGCGTATAGGCAACGCAAGCACACCCTCTCGCTCCAATCTGCGTGAAATCTCAACTGCACGTGTTGCATCGCCTACCATCAGCGGCACAATGGCAGAGCGTGACGGATTGGGCTTACCGGTAATCTCCTCCACCCCCTCGCGCATCATCTGCGATATTTCGGCAAGATGCTGGCGCTCGCTCGCCATCCCGCTCAGATGCTCAAGCATCAGCAACGACCATGCTGCGCAAGCCGGTGGCAAAGCTGTGGAGAAAATAAAACTCCGGGCGTTATTGACCAAAAAGTCATGCAGCAGGGGAGTGGTGACAACAAAAGCCCCTGACGATGCGCAAGCCTTACCCAACGTGCCGACCAATATATCAATTTCATCAATCAGCCCTCTCTCCTCGCAGACTCCAAGGCCATGACCGCCGAAGCAACCCAACCCATGCGCCTCATCCACATAGAGCATCACTCCGGGAAATTCCCTTTTTAAGGCCACAAGCTCTTCGATAGGGGCCATATCGCCATCCATGCTATATACAGACTCGCAAATCACTATAAGACGCTCGTATTCGCCATAAAAACGCTCCACGAGCTTCCGCAGCTTTGCCACGTCATTGTGCGCCCAGCGGCGGCACTCCGCGCCGGCAAGCTTTATGCCGTCGATTACGGAGGCATGTATCAATTTGTCGGTAAGCCAGAGTGTGCCCGATATATTGAGTGCGCTTACAGTGCCCGTATTGGCATGATAACCCGAATTGAAGAGCAACGCAGGCTTGCCATAAGCCTCCGTGAGGTGCCTCTCCAGTTCGGCATATACATCCTGATCGGTAGCCAAGAGACGCGAGGCCGAAGATGTCATGGAGACATGAGGGAAGCGCCGACGAAATTCCTCCATAAATTCCCCGTTGCGTGCACCAAGGCCCATGTAGTCGTTGAGGGTCAGGTTGATTAATTCGTTTCCGGATTGATGGTGCGGAATCTCCCTAAGCCTCCCCTCTTGCG
The DNA here is from genome assembly GCA_910584185.1 of uncultured Muribaculaceae bacterium. Lineage (GTDB taxonomy): Bacteria > Bacteroidota > Bacteroidia > Bacteroidales > Muribaculaceae > Lepagella. The sequence continues at coordinate 23,888 of CAJTYC010000023.1, read as the reverse complement.
AATAAGTGTCAAGAATTTTTTTATAGTGGTTCATCAGTTTTCTTTGTATCAGTTCAGCTCAGGCATTTGATAAGTGCCTTGCAAAGTTTGCGCACCTGTTCGTCGGTGACTGCCATATATGGGGGCATGATATAGGCGTTCTTGCCGAAAGGACGTATCCATACCCCCTCGGCCACGCATCGCTTCTGGAACACCGCCAGGTCTACCGGCTCCTTGGTCTGCACTACTCCTATGCCGCCGAGCACACGTACTTCCTCCACGTTATCCATTTCTCGTGCCGAAGCAAGCTCTTCATTCATTATCGATTCAATCTCCTTGATGCGCTGTTGCCATGGCTGCGAGAGCAGCAGCTTTGTAGAGGCCACGGCCACGGCACAGGCCAACGGGTTGCCCATAAACGTTGGCCCATGCATGATGCAGCCGCTCTGCGAGTTGGAAATCATGTCGGCCACGCGGTGGCTTGTGGCAACGGCTGCGAATGTCATGAAACCTCCGGTTATGGCCTTGCCGATAAGCATGATGTCGGGTTCTACGCCGGCATGCTCCCATGCGAATAGTTTGCCGGTACGCCCGAAGCCGGTGGCTATCTCGTCAAATATCAGCAGCACATTATTGGCATCGCACTCCTTGCGGAGTTCACACAGATATTGCGGATGATAGAATCTCATGCCTCCGGCCCCCTGCACGATAGGTTCGAGTATTACGGCTGCGAGATCGTCAGCTTTATCACGTATCAGCTTGCGCATTGGCTCGAAGTCAGCGGGATCCCATGCGTCGCCGAAGCGGCATTGGGGAGAGGGTGCAAAGTGGCGTATAGGGAGTGCAGGGCCGAAAGCGCCGTGCATACCGGTGACGGGGTCGCACACCGACATGGCGTTCCATGTGTCGCCATGATAACCGCTGCGTATGGTGGCGAAATTGGTCTTGCGTGGATTGTCGTGAGCCTGCACAGCCATCTTCATGGCTACCTCTGTGGCTACCGAACCGGAGTCTGCATAGAAGATGTGCTCCATAGAGGGGGGAAGAATCTCAAGTAGCAGCTTGCCGAGTTCGACGGCGGGATCGTGGGTTAGACCGCCAAACATCACATGGCTCATCTTGTCGATCTGTCGCTTGGCCGCCTCGTTGAGCACCGGATGGTTGTAGCCATGTATCACGCACCACCACGACGACATGCCGTCGATAAGCTCAGTGCCGTCATCGAGCGTGAGCGTGGCCCCATGCGCCTCGCGCACCTTGTAGGTGGGGAGAGGATTGTGTGTGCTTGTATAAGGATGCCAAAGATGCAACCTGTCAAATTCATCATGTATCATGGTCTCTTGTGTGGTTATAGTTGTTATTGCAGTTTCAGAATAAACCGAAAACTGCAAATGAATTTATAAAGCCAAAAATTATTCACTATTCATTATTCATTATTAGTTGAATCACGATTCATTATTAGTTGAATCACGCGGGGTCAACGTCATAGTGTATCTGGGTGCTTTTCATGTCGGGGTGGGGGGCCAGTTCTTCGAAGATTCCCCTCAGCAGATCTTTAACTTTCTTCATGCTCGCGCCCGCCTCCACCTTGAGCATTATGCCCTGGATATACCACAGCGACACCCTGCTTACGAACGGCTTCTCCGGACCGAGCACCCTGTTGCCGAACACATCGCGAAGTCGCTTGGCGAAAAGCACGGCGGCGCGGTCGCATGTGGCTGAATCTTTGTTGCGCAAATACACGTTGATAATCCGTGTGAATGGCGGATAGTGATACTCTTGACGCTCTTTTAATTCGTATGCGTAATAGTCGGTATAATCGTGGCGGCGCACAAAGTCGAGCACCGGATTTTTCGGGTCGGTGGTTTGTATAAGCACCAATCCTTTCTCCTTGCGGCGTCCGGCACGTCCGGCCACCTGCTCGAGCATGTTGTATGCACGTTCGTTGCTGCGGAAGTCGGGGAAGTTGAGAAGGGTGTCGGCATTTATAACACCGGCCATCTTCACGTCGTCGAAGTCAAGTCCCTTGGTCACCATCTGCGTGCCCACGAGTATGTCAGTGTCGTGATTGGAAAACTCCTCTATGATGTGTTGGTAGGAATCCTTATTGCGTGTGGTGTCGAGATCCATGCGCGACACTTTCGCATCCGGCATGAGCGACTGTGTCTCCTCTGCTATCCGCTCGGTGCCGTAGCCGAATATGTCTATGCTGTTTTGGCCGCACGCCGGGCAGAGCCGTGGCAGCATGGCTGTGGCTCCGCAGTAGTGACATTTCAGCAGGTTGACATTCTTGTGATACACGGGCGAGACGTCACAGTTCTCGCATTTGGGTGTCCAGCCGCATTGGCGGCACACCACCACCGGTGCGAAGCCGCGACGGTTCTGGAAGAGTATCGCCTGTTTCTTGTCGGCCATGGTGTGGCGTAACGCGCTCACCATAGCGGCGCTGAACATGCCCGTGTTCAGTTTCTTCTTGCGCTGCTCGCGCATGTCGACTATCTCTACGTCGGGAAGCACCGAACCGTCGAAACGTTCGCTGAGCGTCACAAGCCCATATTTGCCGGTTTTCCCCTTGTAATATGTCTCGATAGAGGGGGTTGCCGAGCCCAACAAGGTCTTCGCCCCATGCATCGTGGCGAGCACTATCGCAGTGTCGCGTGCGTTGTAACGCGGAGCCGGGTCATATTGCTTGTAGCTGCTCTCATGCTCTTCATCTACGATTATCAGACCCAAGTGGGCGAATGGAAGAAGCACTGCCGAGCGTGCGCCGAGCACCACCAGTGGCTCTGTGGTGTCAAGGAGTTTACGCCATATATCCACGCGCTCGCTGTCTGAGAACTTGGAGTGGTAAACCAGCAGACGGTCGCCGAGCACCTTGCGCAGCCTGTCGGTAAGCTGCGTGGTGAGCGAAATCTCCGGCACCAGATATAGCACCTGATTGCCATCCATGAGGGCATTCTTGATGAGGTGGGTATATATCTCGGTCTTGCCGCTTCCGGTCACTCCGTGAAGCAGCGTCACATCTTTGCTGCGGAATGCCTCGCGTATCTCGTCATAAGCCTTGCGCTGTGCCTCTGAGAGGGGAGAGGGTGAAATCTCGGTCTCTGCTTTTATGTTGAAGCGGTTTACGCTCCGCTTTTCGCGCTGGAATATCCCTTTGTCGACCATTGCTTTCATCACTCCCGGAGTCACACCGGAGGCTTCGGTGAGTGTCTCGCGGGTCACCGGCTTAAGCGATTCGCCACGGTGCAGCCAGCGTGAAAGTTCAAGCCATGCTATCAGTGTCTTCTCTTGCATGCGTGAGCGCGTCACAAGGTCAAACATGCGATGCAGACCCTCTTCGTCGCCGCGCTCCAAGTTCAGTATGATATGCGTCTCACGCTTGGCGCAATATTTCTCCACCACTTTTTCGTCCACGTTGACCACCCCCGCCTCGAGTAGCCCGCTCACCACATGCGCCGCACTTTTTAGTTTAAGCTCACGCTCTATGTCGCTTACCCGCAGTTTCTTTTTCTCTTCGAGAAGCATCACCACCATGGCTTGGCGGTCGGTCAGTTTCACACCGTCGGGCATGTCGAAGTCTTCGTTGAGAGTCACGAATGTCTCGCTCTCAGGCTTAAGGCCTGTGGGAAGCGCAGCTTTCATCACATCGCCTATGGTGCATAGGTAATATTCGGATATCCAGTCCCATAGCTTCGTTTGTGGGTAACGCACTACGGGGCGGTCATCCATTACCTCAAGTATCGGTTTCAATGCGTAGCCGGGGTGGAGCATGTGCGTGCGCTGCACTATGCCGGTGTAATATTTCTTGTTGCCAAACTGCACAAGCACGCGCACACCGGCCTGGACCCGGGAGAGTTTTTCCTCCGGTATCTCGTAGGTAAAGGTGCCGAAAATCGGCAGCGGCAAAATAATTTCTGCATACATTACTGCAAATTTAAGGATTTTTGCGAAATTTTTCTTAATTTTGTGCCACAAACAAATAGACTACGTTATGAAAAAATCTAAAATCGCAATCTTTGCTCTCCTCCTCGCGTTCTGTACAGGTCTCTCCGCTCAGGCCAAATTCGGCTGGGGTGTGAAGGTAGGTGCCAATGTCGACAAGATGAGTTTTTCCAAGGACATCCTTAACACGCACAACCGTTGCGGTATCACCGCCGGTCTCACTGCGGAGTATATCGCTCCCGTGCTCGGCCTCGGTGCGGACCTCTCGCTTATGTATACTTACATGACTACTTCGGTCAATGGTGAGGATGTCAACGGCAACTTCATCGAAATTCCACTTCACCTCAAATACAAGATCGGTATTCCCGCCGTATCATCTATCATCTCTCCCTATGTCTTCACCGGGCCTAACCTTGCGGTGAAACTCGACAAGAAGGCGTTCGGTCGCACACGTGACTGCCAGTGGGGTTGGGATCTCGGCATCGGCCTCGAACTTATCCGTCACCTCCAGATTGGTGCGGGCTACACTTTCGGCATGAACAATATCGACAAGATAAAGATGTTCGACAGCGTTGGCAATGTCACTGAGGATGTGAAGGTGAAAAACAATTACTGGACCATCACGGCTGCCTGGATGTTCTGATGCGGCAGGCGATGGATTAACTATTGATAATGAAGAAATTTTTTATACTGTTGGTGTGTTTGGCCGTGGCTTTTGGAGCCTCGGCCAAATTCCGTTGGGGACCCACGGTCGGCGTGAACTTCGAGAAGTTCTCCTGGCGTCAGAACCTTATGGGTAATTCAATGCTCGTAGGCGGCAATGTGGGCGTGATGGGTGAGGTCATGATTCCGGGCATCGGTTTCGGCTTCGATTTCGCCTTGAAGTATCTTAACCATGGTGGCCGTGTCAATTTCTCTGACAAGCCGATATGGTCGTCCGACGGCATCAAGAATACTGATCTGCGAATGCAGGTGATTCAGGTGCCGGTCAATATCCGATTCAAGTGGACACGTATGAATGGCCTTGAAAGCACCTTCGCTCCGTTTGTGTTTGGAGGTCCGGAGTTCAATTTCAATGTGGCCACAACTGATTGCGCTGCCGTGAAGAGCCGTGCTGCTACAGTGGGCCTTACAGTGGGTCTCGGCATCGAGCTTTTCCGTCGCTATCAGATCATGGGCAGCTATGTGTGGGACATGACCGACGATATGAAGGTGCGTAAGCTCAACGATTTTTACGGTCGCCTCGAGGGCTGGAAAGTCGACTTCGCGGTGCTGTTCTAAATCGTATTGTTTGCATACGTGCCGTAGGGCTCGTCTCATAGTAATTTTATCTTCTCAATTGTTGTAATATTATGGAAGATACAGATAAGAAATCCGAAGCCCCTCAGAGTGAGGAGGAAATGCAGATAATAGCCAAGGCCATAGAGATGCTCAAGACGGTCTATGACCCTGAGATTCCCGTAAATGTTTATGACCTCGGTCTGATTTACAGGATTGATTACACGGAGAGCGACAAGACGCTCCATGTAGATATGACCTTGACAGCGCCTTCATGCCCGGCGGCCGATTTCATTCTTGAAGATGTCCGCCAGAAGTTGGTGAGCATCAAAGGCCCTGAGAAGGTGGACTTGCGTCTTGTGTTTGAGCCTGAATGGTCGCAAGATATGATGTCGGAAGAAGCTAAATTAGAACTCGGTTTCCTGTGATAGCATATTTCTTAAGTGACCTCCATTTAGGTGCGCCCTATTTTGAGGATTCGCGCAGTGCCGAAGCAAGGGTGGTCAGCTTTCTCGATTCAATAAAGGAGGAAGCTGACGCACTTTTTCTGCTCGGTGATGTGCTTGATTATTGGTATGAATACCGCTACGTGGTGCCGCGAGGATTCGTGCGCTTTTTCGGCAAGCTCGCCGAACTCGCCGACCGTGGCGTGAAGATTGTATGGTTTATCGGCAATCACGATATCTGGATTTTCGATTACCTGCCCAACGAACTCGGCATAGAGGTAGTGGACGGCTACAAGGTGTTTGACCTTGATGGCCATAAGTTCCTGATGACGCATGGCGATGGCATAGGCAAACTTAAACCTTCGTTCAAGCTGCTGCGCAAACTGTTTCGCAACAAGTTCTGCCAATTCCTCTTCTCAGGCATACACCCTCGCTGGACAGTCCCCTTTGCCTACAACTGGAGCCGCCACTCACGCAAATGCGAACTTCCGAAGGAGGTGGATGCGGAGCGCATGATGCAAAACATCACCGACTTCAGCCTCTCTTACCTTAAAGAACATCCCGATGTGGAATACTTCATCTACGGCCACCTCCACCTGTTCGAACATGTGCAACTGACCGAAAAAGCCAAAATGGTAGTGCTCGGAGAGTGGATAAAAAGGTGCAGCTACTCCCGGTGGGATGGCAATAACCTCACTCTTCACCAACTCCAAAAGAAATAACTGCGCATAAAATTGCGTAGTGATTTGAGGAGGGAGTAGATTCCATCTACGACAAGAAGAACGTAAATTTTACAAATTGCCACAGATTTTTTGTGGTTTTTAGTGAGATTTATATGTTCTACAACATGTTTTGGTGTTTTTGCTCTGTTTCATTTTGCAGAATGAAATATAAGTCGTAACTTTGCAGTGACCAAAACAATCTTTTTTACCTTAAGATTTTTACCTGTAGAAAACTATAAAATAGCTCGGCCGTGAGGTCGAGCTTTTTATTATGGTATTGACGCGTAGTCACCGGGGGGGGAGGAGACTCCGTCTACGACTACATTGTTCAGTCAGATTGCAGAGTGCGTACATATTTAGCACGGCTGCGCAAAAATAGCCCTAAGAAGAGCAGGGAGACCCCACAGCCCACTGCAATGGCCCCTTCCAAGGGTAGACCTATCCCGGTGGCCGCGCTGCCCGTAGGGGCAAAGAAAATATAGGTTACGCATACAGCTGTCATGAACATCGCCGGTATGGCAGTGACTATCCAACTCTTGTTTTGTTTCTGCAGGTACACACTGCATGCCCATAATGTGAATATAGAGAGTGTTTGGTTAGACCATGCGAAGTAACGCCAGAGTATCGAGAAATCAATCTGAAGCAGGAAGTAACTCCCCAATATAATCGGCAATGCGACACCGAGTCTCTTCCATATCGGTTTCTGGTCTATATTGAACATGTCGGCGATAATAAGGCGTGCGCTGCGCATCGCAGTGTCACCGGTGGTGATAGGAGCTGCAATGACCCCTAGTATGGCAAGAATGCCTCCCACTACGCCGAGCCAATTGTCGCAAACTGCCTGTACCAAAGCTCCGGCATCACCGTTGTGTGCCGACAGGAACACGCTAAGGTGCTCATAACTGCCCGTGAATGCAATCGCTGCGGCTGCCCATACGAGTGCTACGACACCCTCGGCTACCATGGCTCCATAAAACACGGGCTTAGCATGTTTCTCATTCTTCAGGCAACGGGCCATCATCGGCGATTGTGTGGCGTGAAAACCGGATATCGCACCGCATGCTATCGACACGAACATCATCGGGAATATCGGGTTAGTGTCAGGGTCTGACATTCGGTCGCCGAAGCCACCGGCCAAGTCGGTCGGAATAGTGGTGTCGCCAAACAGCAGCACGACACTTATCCCTACAGCCATAAAGAGGAGCGAAGCCCCGAAGATAGGGTAGAGGTTGCCTATCAGTTTGTCGATGGGAAGAAGCGTAGCCAATACATAATATACAAATATCAATGCCGCCCAAACTTTGACATTCCATACATCAGGAGTCATGGAAGCAAGTAGACCTGCCGGAGTGCGCACGAACACGGCTACGACCATAATCAGCAGCACAAGCGTGAAAATGGCCATGACCCTCTCCACATTCTTGCCCAATTCAGTGCCGACGATATCAGGGAGAGACTTGCCGCCGCAACGAAGCGAAATCATTGCTGATATGAAGTCATGCACTCCGCCGGCAAAGATTGTGCCGAATGCAATCCATAAAAAGGCAGCCGGACCATACATCACACCCATTATCGCGCCGAATATCGGCCCTATACCTGCTATGTTGAGAAACTGTATCAAAAATACTTTCCAAGTGGGGAGAGGCACAAAATCAACGCCATCCTGCCGTGTAAGAGCAGGTGTCAAATTATTCTTGTCAGTGCCAAACATGCGCTCCACAAAAGAGCCATACACCAAATATCCCACTATAAGTACAGCCAAGGCGCAAAGAAACATTACCATGATGTCAGATTTTAAAAGTTGGTTACAATTAACAAAGTTAAAATGAAAAATTAAAAAATAAAAAAATCCAACCAAAAAAATAATAATAATCAAAAAGGTGCCAACAAAAAGCCAACAAAAAGCCAACCAAAAAAAGCCGCAAAAAAAGCACCCACTAAAAAGCCGCAGCCAAAAGGATTACAGCCAAAAGGATTACAGCAAAAAGAGTTATAGCAAAAGAGTTGCAGCCAAAGAGATATGTCAAAGAAAGATTCAAAAGGGATATGCAAAAGAGAGATGCATAAGTGAAAAAAAAGAAAATTAGAGTCAATTTTTGTTCTGTGGGCGCTCGAAGGGCGACAGACCGTGCCATTCCAACCCATTCCAACCCAAGCCATCCCAAGCCGTGTCCAAGGCAACCCGCACAAACGAAAAGCTCAAGATTTCTCTCTCTTAATCAAGAAATAACGAAGCAAAACAATTATCAGTATCTCCGAGCAAAACACAATGACAAGCCGGGCAATCTCACCATTTGCGATGAGTTGCGGAGCGAACCAAAGTGTCATACCAAATAGATATATCAATAGCAATGCCGGCATCCATACGCTGCGTGGCACTTTCTTCTTTTTCCCTTTAAGTTGACGTTCAGGCATAACGAAAATTTTTATAGGTCGAGCACACATGTTTATGTGCATCAAAATGAGAATAAGCCAAAAGCCGGGTCAGTTTTGACCTAAATGTTCATGTTGGAAATTAGGGTCTTCAAACTCCCGGTAATATTTCGATGTCCGATAGTCGAAGCCGTGAGTGAGAAGATGGTTATATATGTTCACGCATGCCAACGCATCGAGTGCTGCATATTCCTGCTGGTGTTGGGTAAGCGATGGTGCCTCCCAATTGCTTAATCGCTGTCCCTTCGATATCCGCTTGTCAAATAATATGCCGTATATGCGCGACAGGCTGTTGTCTGCTATATTGAAATTTTTTACATATGTCTGAAGGTCTACGAATCCCTTGGGATTGAGTTTGAACTTCTTGTGCAAATTCAGAAAATCATCATGTATCGAAACACCGATTTTCAGTATATTTTCATCCTCAAGAATCTCACATACACCGGCAGGTAAGCCTACACGATTCAGTCGGAAGAGATATGTGTCAGTCGCGGTAGACAATTGAAGAAGCGAGACTGTGTTGCGTTCTCCACGTCTGAATGATGGCTTGGTCTCCGTGTCGAAGCCTATGACGCTCTGGCTGCACAATACGTTTACGGCCTCGGCTATATCCTCTTCCTTGTCGATTAAGTGTATTGTCCCGCTATATACCTCCGCCGGCAAACCTGAAAGTTCTTCTTTTGTTATGGAGGTCTTCCAAATCTTGCCCGGAATCTGAGGATATCGTTTTAATTCGTTACTTTGGTTCATTTTCTCTTCATGATGGTCATGTAAGTGAAGACATCTCAAGGTATATTGCTCCCTCAAAATTCTCTTCAACGCATCGTCTTATATAATTACGCGTATCTTCTGAAATTATTTTGTCATAATCGAAATGTGGGTTGTAAATTACGGCGCAAAGATTGAGTCCGTGTCTCTTTATAGCATCAAGAGCTAATAATGTATGGCTTATCGAACCTAACTTGCCGTTGGTGACAAGTACAACCGGCAGTTTCCGGTCTTTCACATAGTCTATGGTAAGATAGTCACCCTTCAGAGGCACCATTAGTCCTCCGGCACCTTCAATAAGCAATGTGCCGTAAACGGATGTCAACTTGTCGGCGGCGTTGTCTATTTTGTCGAAATCTATTTCCCTCCCATCTATGCGGGCGGCCAAGTCCGGGCTACAGGGGTATGTGAATATTTCGGGTGCCGTGGTATGGTCAAGGTCAAATTCGGTATAACCAATACCCATAATGCGGCGATGCACCTCGATATCCTCGCTCATGTCGTTATTGCCGGTCTGCACAAATTTCATGGTCATGGCGTTGCCTCCCTTGCTGTTTATAAGGTTGGCAAGCCATCCGGTGGCATAACTCTTGCCGGCATCGGTGTCAGTGCCGGTAACAAATATCTTGGAAGGCCAATTATTCATAATAACTTTTTCTTAAAGTCAAGTTTGCTTTTCTTAAAGCAAGTGTACTTTTTCTTAAAGTCAAGTTTGCTTTTCTTAAAGCAAGTGTATTTTTCTTAAAGCACGGAAGCCGGAGTGCATCCATTTGCGTTCCGGCTTCCCCTGTCTGTTAATCTTTATGAGTCGGACTCCAATGTTACCAAGCGAACATCGGATAGTCGTTCATCATTTCATTCACTTCCTGACGTACTGCCTTGATTGTCTCCTCATTGTCTGCGTCGCTAAGCACGCGGTCAATAAGGCCTGCAATAGTCTCCATAAGTTCTTCTTTGGCACCACGTGTGGTGATTGCCGCTGTGCCGAAGCGTAAACCGCTGGTGAGGAACGGACTGCGTGAGTCGTAGGGCACCATGTTCTTGTTGGCAGTGATGTCAGCCTCCACAAGCACTCGCTCGGCTTTCTTGCCGCTCATATCGGGGAACTTCGGGCGAAGGTCCACAAGCATGCAGTGGTTGTCTGTACCGTCAGAGATAATCTTGTAGCCACGCGACATAAGAGCGTTGGCAAGCGCATCGGCGTTCTTCTTTACCTGGATGGCATATTCTTTCCATTCAGGCTGAAGTGCCTCGCCAAAGGCTACTGCCTTGGCTGCGATGACATGCTCGAGCGGGCCACCCTGCACACCGGGGAATACCGTAGAGTCCAGAAGCGCCGACATTTTCTTTATCTCACCCTTCGGAGTCTTCTTGCCCCAAGGATTATCGAAATCTTTACCCATCAAGATCATGCCGCCGCGAGGTCCACGGAGTGTCTTGTGAGTGGTAGTGGTTACGATATGAGCATGTTTCACGGGGTTCTCGAGCAGTCCGGCTGCTATAAGACCTGCAGGATGCGCCATATCTACCATGAAGATTGCACCGATCTCGTCCGCGAGTGCGCGTATGCGTGCATAATCCCATTCTCGGCTGTATGCGCTCGCACCGGCGATAATCAGTTTCGGACGCTCTGCACGAGCCTTGGCCTCCATCTCCTCATAGTTCACGCGACCTGTAGCCTCCTCCACTGTGTAGCTGATAGGCTCGAACATCAAGCCTGAGAAATTCACGGGGCTGCCGTGGCTGAGGTGTCCGCCATGGCTGAGGTCCATGCCCAGGAATTTGTCACCGGGCTGAAGGCATGCCATGAACACTGCCATGTTGGCCTGTGCGCCACTGTGAGGCTGCACATTTGCCCATTCCGCGCCAAAAAGTTTTTTGGCTCTCTCGATTGCAAGGTTCTCCGCTTCGTCGACCACCTGGCAGCCGCCATAGTAGCGCTTTGCGGGATAACCCTCTGCATACTTGTTGGTGAGACACGAACCCATGGCTCGCATTACCTCATCGCTCACGAAGTTTTCGCTGGCAATAAGTTCAATGCCACGACGCTGGCGAAGATGCTCGCGGTCTATGATGTCAAAAACCTCATTGTCTCTCTTCATAATTCGAATGTGTTGTTATGTTATTAAATTTATAGGCATTCTCATTTGTTGTAATGTCTCCTCACATCAGCCTCCGAAGTTGTCGTAATGGATGCTTTCCGGTTCCACACCGAGGTTGTAGAGCATGTTGTTGACAGCATTGCTCATCGGGCCGGGACCGCACATGTAGTACTCTATATCTTCGGGTGCCTCATGGTCTTTGAGATATGTCTTGAACATGACGTCATGCACAAAGCCCGCGGTATACTTCACACCTGCGGCATCGGCTGCCGGGTCCGGACGGTCGAGTGCCAGATGGAAGTGGAAGTTGGGGAATTCTTTTTCCAGCTGCAAGAAGTCGTCGAGATAGAACACCTCGTTGAGTGCGCGCGCTCCGTAGAAGTAGTGCATCTCGCGGTCGCGGCATTGACGTGTCTTGGTCATCCACATTATCTGGGCACGGAGAGGGGCCATACCGGCGCCACCGCCAACCCATATCATCTCTGCCTTAGAGTTGACTATCGGGTGGAAGTCTCCATAGGGGCCGCTCATCAGCACCTTGTCGCCCGGTTTGAGCGAGAAGATATAGCTTGATGCGATACCGGCGGGCACGTTCTGGAAGCCAACTTGGGGTTTCGGCTTGAACGGCGGCGTGGCGATACGCACTGTGAGCATAAAGCGGTCACCCTCCTCCGGATAGTTGGCCATCGAGTATGCACGCACGGTGTCTTCAGTATTCTTGGCCTTGAGCGTGAAGAGTCCGAATTTCTCCCATGCAGGCAGATATTCATCACCGATGAGCGACTTGTCGATATCTTTGTCGTAGTCCATCTCATACTGAGGTATGCGTATCTGCGCGTAGCTACCCGGGATAAAGTTCATATGCTCACCCTTGGGCAGCTGCACGATGAATTCCTTGATAAACGTAGCCACGTTCTTGTTGCTGATCACCTCGCACTCCCATTCTTTCACATCGAGGGCGGCCTGGTCCACTTTCACTTCGAGGTCTGACTTCACCTTCACCTGGCAGCCGAGACGCCAGTGGTCTTTGATCTGCTTGCGTGAGAAGTGTACTGCCTCGGTGGGGAGTATGTCTCCACCTCCCGACACTACCTGAAGCTTGCACTGTCCGCAGCTTCCTTTGCCACCGCACGCACTCGACAGGTGAACACCGTTGTCGTTGAGCGTAGCGAGCAATGATTTGCCGGCAGCGGCATGAAGCACCTTGGAGCCTTCGTTGATCGATATGCTGACTTCTCCGCTGTTTACGAGCCACGACTTGGCGAGCAGAAGGATTATGGTCAGCACGAGCACTATCACGAGAAATATGAGCGATGCCGCTATCACATTTCCCCATATAATATCTGTCAATATCATCTTCTTATTCTATTTTATGTATGACGGTGTCACAGCTTTATGCCGAGGAAGCTCATGAACGCTATGCCCATCAGACCTGTGATGATAAATGTTATGCCGATGCCGCGCAGCGGTGCCGGTATCACTTTCTCGTTGAGACGTTCGCGTATGGCCGCAAGACATACGATAGCCAAAAGCCAGCCTATGCCGGAACCAACTCCGTAGACAGTAGCCGTCCACGCATTGCTGAAGTCTCGCTGCTGCATAAACAGCACCGCTCCCAATATGGCGCAATTCACAGCTATCAGCGGCAAGAAGATACCTAATGAGTTATACAGTCCGGGACTATATTTCTCTATGAACATCTCAAGTATCTGCACCAAGGTGGCAATGACCGCGATAAACATGATAAGGCCGAGAAACGAAAGGTCTGCACCGGCATATTCCGCACCAAGCCAGCTCAGCGCTCCCGGCTTGAGCAGGTATTCGTTGATGCACCAGCACACCGGCAATGCTATCATCAGCACAAATGTGACGGCAACGCCGAGTCCGAAGGCTGTCTTTACATTTTTCGATACCGCCAGATACGAACACATGCCCAGGAAGTAGGCGAATATCATGTTGTCGATAAATATCGACCTTATGAATAAATTCAGATTTTCCATATCTTGACGTCTTTATTATTCCTGAAGATCTTTATTGATTGCACGGTGTGCCCATATGATGCATGCCACTACGATGAGTGCCATAGGAGGCAATATCATGAGGCCGTTGTTCATGTAGCCGGCATCATACCAACTCTGCGGGAACACCTGGCAGCCGAAGAGTGTGCCGCTGCCGAGGAGCTCGCGGAAGAATGACACTATTATCAATATTATGCCGTAACCAAGTCCGTTGCCGATTCCGTCGAGAAATGCCGGCCAAGGACGGTTGTTGAGCGCGAATGCCTCCAGACGACCCATGATGATACAGTTGGTGATGATTAGGCCGATAAACACCGAGAGCGCTTTCGACACATCGTAGGTATATGCCTTCAGCACCTGGTCCACTATGACCACGAGCGCAGCAACAACCACAAGCTGCACTATGATTCGTATGGATGAGGGTATGGTGTTGCGCATCAGCGATATGATGACGTTGGCAAGCGCGAGCACGGCTGTCACTGAGATGGTCATCACCAGTGCCGGCTCCATTTTCGCTGTCACCGCAAGTGCCGAGCATATGCCGAGCACCTGCACAATAACCGGATTGTCTTTCGACAACGGGTTGAACAGCGGTAAGAATGTTTTTTTCAGATTCATGATAGCTTATTCTGAAATTATTTTTTGAGCGATTTGAAAAATGCGGTGTATGGTTCAAGCGAGTTCGATAGCATCTTCTGAACTCCCTGGCTGGTGATCGTGCCTCCGCTTATGGCATGCACCTCGTTGTCGGGAAGTGGGTCGGGTGCATTCTTTACGACTTTAATCGACTGGAATGCTCCATCTTGCGAGAAGATGTCCTTGCCCTGGAATTGGTCGCTGAATGCCGGTTTCTCGATTTCAGCACCAAGTCCGGGTGTCTCTCCCTGGTGTGCGAAGTATGCTCCGTAGATGTTCTCTCCGTTGGCATCCATTGCCACATAGCCCCATATCGGGCCCCAGAGTCCGGCACCATACACCGGTATGATATATTTCACATTATCGCCCGCAGCATCGGCTCCGGCTCCCTTGCCCGAGAGATTGCATACGAACACCGGCAGGAGACGTTTCGACATGTCTGCCTCTTTCACTTGATCGGCCACATTGACCTTGAACGGGTCTGTGCCTGCATCAACCTTCTCACCTTTGGTGTTTACGATATATGAATCAGTGATATATTCTGAATATAAGTCCGCTACTGACTCTCCCTCTTTGGGGCTGATGAGCGCAGCAGCGAGTATCTGCCGTTTTGTGTCGTTGTCGATGTTCTCTACCTGCTTCGGACGCAAGGCCTGGTAAACTATCGAGAGCGCCAAACCCACTACTGCCACCAATATAATGGAGTAGATTATTGTATATGTATTGCTTTGACGGTTCATTTCGATTTATGGTTAGGAGTTCTTGACTGTGACTCGTCGCATGCGGCGGCGCACGTTGGCATTGACCACGCAGTAGTCGATCAGCGGTGCGAAGCAGTTCATCAGCAGCACTGCAAGCATCGCGCCTTCAGGATAACCCGTATTGTAGATTCGTATCAAGATGGCGATTATGCCTATCAATGCTCCGTAGATATACATGCCGGTCTTGGTGCGGCATGCTGTCACCGGGTCAGTGGCCATGAATGTGATGGCAAACATGAAGCCTCCGAGTCCCAACTGTTCCAACGGCTGCAGATATGAGACCGGATAAAGCGGTGATGCCCAGTGGTGTGCCACAAATGCCATTATGAATCCACCTACAAGTCCGGAGAGTATTATGCGCCAGTTGGCCATGCCGGAAATCAAAAGTATCGCCATGCCTATCAGTATGCAGAACACTGACGTCTCTCCCCATGAACCGGGATAAAGTCCGAAGAATATATCGCTTGAGGTCAATGGGTTGCCAACGATGTTGGTAATCACCGTGTCGGCCGAACCTGAGGCAAGCTGTCCGAGCGGTGTAGCTCCTGTGAATGCATCTACCGGCTGTCCGGTTCCGAGCTGCACGAAAACTCCGTCACCGCTCATCTTGGATGGATAGCTGAAGAAGAGGAAGGCGCGTGTCACAAGTGCCACGTTCAAGAAGTTGTAGCCGGTGCCGCCAAATACCTCCTTGGCAAATATCACAGCAAATGCCACTGCGATTGCGAGCATCCACCAAGGCGTGTCGACGGGACATATCATCGGGATAAGTATACCCGAAACCAGGAAACCCTCCTGGATTTCATGTCCGCGCATCTGGGCCACGACGAACTCTATGCCCAACCCCACGATGTAGGCGGTGAGTATCTGCGGCAGCACTGCGAATAAACCGTAGATGAACATGCTGAGGAACCCTTGGTCCGTGCTACCGATTGCCAAGTAATGCTGGTAGCCGATGTTCCACATGCCGAACAGGCAGCAGGGCATAAGGGCTAACACCACCATAATCATGGTGCGCTTTGAGTCATTGCTGTCGTGAATGTGCACTCCGCTGTGCGAAGTTTCGTTCGGCGTGAAAAGGAATGTGTAGAAACCGTCGAATACGGAGTGGAGTTTCTCGAACTTCCCTCCCTTTTCGAACTGCGGCTTCATCTTGTCGATTTGTCGTTTTAGTCCTTTCACTATTGTGTAGTTTTAATTTTTTTAAATTTCTTTGTTTTATCTCAGATATAGTCTTTCTGTTTGATTGTCAATATCTTCTGATGTATAGTTGTGTTAAGTTTAGGCTTATACGGTCTCTTTGCGCAAGTAGTCGAGTCCGTCGCGTACTATCTTCTGAAGTTCCTGCTTCGAGGTGTCCACAAATTCGGGAAGCGCGAAGTCTTCGGGTGCCACTTCATATATGCCGAGTTGTTCCATGCGCTCTATGTCGCCGGCCATTATCGCCTTGAGCAAGTATTCGGGATATATGTCCATCGGGAACACCTTGTCGTATTCGTTGCTCATTATGAATGCGCGGTGACCACCCTTGATGCGTGCATCAAACTTGAACGGTTTGTTGAGTCCGCCAAGAAATGCGGGGAATGATCTTTTCACACTATATTTCTTCGGACTCACCGATGCCCAACCCATGAACTCGTCGGCGTTGTCGCCCTCGTCAATTGCAGTAATCTGACGATATGGCCAGCGCAGCCAGCCGTTGTCGAGGTCTTCCTTGATGCCGGTCAACACGTTGCCCGATATGATGCGCACGTGGCCTGTCTCATTCTTGATTTGGCCTTTGAGAAGTGTCGACATTGATGCGCCCACTTTCGTAATCACGATGTGGGGGTCTCTCATGTCGGCTCCGGTCAGCGCCACTCTTGCCGTGTAGTCGAGCTTGCCTTCGCTCATCAGCTTGCCGATGCGCACTGCTGTCACTGCATCGAGTGTCCATACGGTCTCTCCTTTGTTTACTGGGCTGATGGCAGCAATCTGTGTGCCGACGTTGCCGGCAGGATGCGGGCCGCTGAACTCGTAAACTTCAGCCGCTTCGCTCGTGATGCCTGAACCGGCAGCCACGCATAGATACACTTTGCCGTCGGTATACTGAGCCAGAGTCTTGAGTCCGGCCTCAAGATAGGGTAGCATTGCATCTGTAAGGAGAGGCTTGGCAAGGGGCGCTGTGTCGAATGCGGTTACGAAAATGTCGCGAGGTTTGATGCCCACCATCGGCACTATATCAAACGGACGTTGTCGCATCATGGCGAAGAGTCCGCTCCGCTTCAGTGCCGCAAATTGCAGCTCTTTGTCGCTGAGTTTGCCGAAATCATATTGCTCCTCCTTGCCGTCGGAGTCTACCGACACATACTCTATCTTGCGTCGTTCGGCACGGTGCACTTCCCGCACCGTGCCCGACACCGGCGATGTGAGGCACAAGTTCTCATCTTCTTTAGCATAAAGAAGCGGCTTACCGGCCTTTACGGTTTCTCCGGCTTTAACTGCCGTCTTCCAGGTGTAGCCGGGATAGTCGTCCGGCACGATGGCATACATTTCGGTCAGGGTGTCGCTGACTGTCACATCGCTCGCAGCACCTTCCAATGGTATGTCAAGACCTTTCTTGATTCTAATTTCTCTGCTCATTGCTCTCCGTTTTGGATACAAATTCTTTTAAAACACAAAAATACAAAAAATGACAAATTTTTCCAAAATAATACTAAAATCTGCACGATATTTTGCGACCCCTCTCATTTGCCATTTTTTACATATAAAAAATGGGGGAGGCCTTTTTGCCTCCCCTCGCTGATGTGGGTAATTGATTTATTCAGGTTCTTGACCTTGTATCTTTATTTTAGCCCATATCGTGACGGTGCTGAAAACGTTGTCTCTCTTTGACTTGGTCTATTATAGACTTGGTCTCTCTTAGAGCGACTCCACGTATTTGCGGAGTGACTCGTTGTTGGGGTCGTACTCGAGTGCTTTCTGGAAGTACTCTTTCTCCTTGGCAGTGTTCTTCTGGCTTGCGTAGTAGTTGCCGAGATACATATACATGGTCTTGGCGTCTGACTTGTAAGCCATAGGATTGGCAGATGCCTCGAGAAGACCGATTGCTTTCTCATAGTCTGCCACGGCTGCTGAGGTAGCTGCATCCTCGCTTGCTGCTGTCTGCTTTGCTATGTCTCCATACATCTTCGAAGGCCAGTAGCTGTCAGCGTTGAGTTCGCTTGCCTTGTCGGCACATGCCTTGGCAGCATCAAGATATTTCTTCACAAGGGCAGCGTCTGCCTTGTTTTCTACGGCTGCATAGAAGTCAAAGATGCCCTGCTGCTTGTAGTCGTTGAAGCCGGGTTCAATCTTCGAAAGATATACTGCATATTCATCTGCTGTCTTGGTCAGGTTGTTCTGGTCAAGATATGCAAATGCGAGGCTCTTGTTGAAGTCGGCGAAGTCCGGGTTCTCCTTGATACCTTCCTGAAGCACTTTAATTGCCTCATCTGTACGCTTTGCTCCCGAAAGCTCGCTCGCAATCAGTGTGAAGTCGATGGGCGCGAACTTGTTGTTCTTCTGGTCTTTCATGTGAGTGGCATAAAGTGCCTCTGCCATGGGGAGCAGCTGGTCTTTCATCTCCGGAAGCTGGCAAGCGTTCATAAACTGATAACGCTGTGCGGTGAAGTTCTTCGGGTCTTCCTGAAGAAGTTTGGAAGCGTAGTCGTAGCCCTTCTTGAAGTCCTGGCCGTAGAAGAGGAGGAACGCGTAGCGGTTCTCATCGCTCTTGAAGTGGCTGGGGTTCTGCACGTATGCGCCATACTGCTGTGCTGCCTTGGCATAGTCTTTCTTGTTGTAGTATGCGTTGGCGAGCTCGCGCTGGCCGAGTGCCGACTGCGGGTTCACGCTCAGAAGTTCGTTGAGCATCTTGATAGCGTAGTCAGGGTTGACCATGGTGTAGAGGTTGGCATATTTTACATATGCGGCTGTGGCGTTGGGGTCGTAACCTTTTGCCATCTCATACATGCCGGCTGCCTTACCCCAGTCTTTAACCTCACGGGCCTGGTCGCCTTCGAAGATATAGATCTCGGGGCTTTCCATGTCGTGCTTGCGTGCTTTCTCCACCATCTTGGCGATTTGCTTCTCATAGCGGGCGGGGTCTACACGGTCGTATGCACGTGCTATTGCGATATCGAGCGATGCATCTTTCTTGGTCAGCTTCTCTGCTTCCTTGAAAAGTGCCTCTGCTGTCTTCTGGTCGCCGGCCATAAGCTTCACCAATCCCTGTCCTACATAGTTGTAGGGGTTCTCTGCGTTGGCTGCCACGCCTGCATCGAAATATTTGGAAGCCTCGGCTGTATTGTTCTCGTTGATTGCAATCATGCCGAGATAATAGTCGCTCACCGACTTGTCGGTGCCGGCATTGTTGAGGCTGCGGGTCAGAAGATCCTTGGCGTTCTCGAACTGGTCTGCCTTGAAGTATTCTTCTCCCTCGATGTGTGTCTGTGCGAATGCGCCCATTGAGACGCCGGCAAGACATAGTGTAAGAATGTTTCTGAATTTCATGTTTTATGTCTATTTGTTCTTTTCCGATTCTTGATGCAAGCGACATGCCACTCCGCGACCTTTTATCTTGTCGCTCCGCGACTTTTATAATTTGTCATCGTGCGACTTTTATGCTTTGCCGCATTATTGCTTTGTCACTTTCTCTCTTCAACGCCATCAACCGATGCCGTTGTTGGTTCTTAGATTAGTTCTATATGTTTTGGTTTAATGATTTTCATTTCAATTCCACCACACGTGGGTTCATGTGATAGGGGAGTATACCTGTCTTCGAGATGATCTTCTGGCCTGCGAAACCGGTCACGAACATATAGAAGCTGTTGAGCACATCTCCCTTGGTGGCTGTCGATATCATGTATACCTTTCTGAATAACGGATATTCTCCCGAATTAATATATACCTGATAAGGTTTATATGCTATCGGGTTGAAGTCATTCTTCTCTGTGGGATTGCTAACCCTTAGTATGTTGACTTCCGTGGTCAGATTGGTGGCTATGGTGTCGTTCTCGTTGGTGTAGTCTTCATATCGTTTGTCCACAGGTATATTCTTAGCGGCGCTCAGGTCTGTGCCGAGCCAACTCACGCTGATTATGCCCAGGGCGTTACGGTCTTTCTTCACTACGTCAAACACCGATGCGTTGTTTTTCTGCGCAAAGGCGTTGGGATTGTCCGATATCTTTTTACCTTCGGGCAGGAATTTGTCGCGCATGTAGCTCACCGTGGAGCTGCCGGCGTTGTCAAACACTATCTTTATCGACGTGGTGTCGTTGCCGGCCACCTGGCTCCATTTCGTCACCTTGCCGTTGAGTATGTCCCCTATCTCTGTCATCGAAAGAGACTGCACGTTGTTGTATTTGTTCGTTATCAGTGCCACGGCATCGACGGCTATGCAGTGAGTGCGTGCCACTCGCTTGTATTTGCTCTTCAGGTAGTCTTTCTGCTCTTTAGAGAGTTCGCGTGTCACTATGATGGCTTGCGTGTTGTCGCTCATCAGTGTGTCGATGGCCTCCTGTTCGCTTACAAAAAATGGCAGTATAGATGACCCCGGATAGGAGAACTCAAACACTTCAATCTCCTCTTCAAGTATATTCTTGAAACCGTCGTCACAAAATATCGTGCCTGACCCCTTGGCATATTCTCCCCGCTTCACTTGCGTGCATGAAGCGACTCCCAGTCCGGCGAGAACTGAGAGCCCTATTATCGTAATTTGTCTAAGTTTTTTCACCTTGTATCAGTTTTAATGTCAATTCCAGCCTTTGTAGAGCCGTACTCCGCGCCATACTCCGTATGCGCATAGCAGTCCGCCGATGATGCAGCTGATTGTGTAGTTGTCGATGTTGAGAACATTGAAGAAGAACAATAGTCCTACTCCGATGTATACACATATCATCAGTATTCCAAACGCCAGTCTTCCTGCTTTTGCCTGGCCTCCTCCGTTTTCGTTTCCTTTCATAACTTGTGATTTTTGTGACTTGCGTCGTTGTTAATTTTTTTACCGGTTCTTAGGAAACACAACTTATTATGAACATTTCTGCCGTCATACCTGCCGTCATAACTGTAGTCATAACTGTAGTCATAACTGTAGTCATAACTGTAGTCATAACTGTCGTCATAACTGTCGTCATAACTATCGACATTTCTGTCTCCATTTATGCCATAATTGAGGTTATATCTCCAAGTCTTTCTAATATTTTAACAATTATATGCTCTGCAAGTTCACCAAAGTGGGTTATATTCGACCACAAATTTAACATTTTTAGTTAAATCTCGCAACTCGATATTAATATTGCTAAATTAATTTTTCACAAATTATTTTGTGATTTTTGATATTCGATATTTTTATGCACAAAAATAAGGAGGAGCGTCCTTGCGGACCCTCCTCCTCGTTAAGTTATAGGGGAATCTCAATTATTGCTGAGCGAGTTTGAATGTAACAGGCAAGTTGAAGTAGCTTCGCACTGCAACACCATTGTTCTTACCGGGCTGCCATTTCGGCATCTTCTTCACCACGCGGAGTGCCTCGCGGTCAAGGTCCCTATCCACACCCCTGACGATTGAGGCCTGTCCGATTGAACCGTCTTTCTCGACGACAAACTTAACAACCACACGTCCCTGGATGTCATTCTGCTGCGCAGATTCCGGATAGCGGATGTTATTGCTGAGCCATTTCATCAGGGCTGCCTGACCACCGGGGAACTCTGCCTGCTGCTCCACAGCCACGAAGATTTCCTCTTCTTTGGGCTTCACAACTTCAGGTTCCGGCTCTTTCACGACAACCTGCTCCTGAACTGCCTTGAACTTGTCGGCGTCATCGCTACCTTCCTGATTCACCACACCGCGGGCGGTGTTGTCCTCTTTCTGTGCCTCCATGTCCATCACCTCGTTTTTCACCTTGTCGGCTTCCACGATGGCGATCTGAGTCACCTGTACGGTTGCGAGCACCTCCTGGGGAACTTCCACCTCAGGCTGTTCGAACTTCTGCTCTTCCGGTTCTTCTTCGGGAGCCTCTTCTTCAGCCTGCTCGGCGATGGCTGCCGCCATCATCTTCTCGCGCTGCTCCTGGAGTGCGAGGGCCTTCTGCTCCTCACGATAGTCTGACCACTTGGAGTAGCCAATCACCAGGATAATAACAACTGCAAGTCCTATAAGCATGTACAGGAATGCCATGTTGTGACGCTTGTCGCTTGCCTTGCGAAGCTGATATGCTCCGAATTCTTTGTTCTTATCTGCAAATATAAGGTCACGCCATTCGGCTGATGTCAGATCTACATTTCTTCTAGCCATTTCTTTCTGTTGCTTTAAAGGTTAATAAATCCAACATTAATTGTGATGACGGTTCTGGAAGTCAATCACCATTACTGAATCGGCCTTGGTCATGTTGTCAATCTGATATTTCGAAATCGAGTTGATCTGCATCTCGTCGAGCACTGACACGAGGCTTCCGAATGATGCCTGGGGTGTAGACTTGATGATGATAACCGGTTTCTTCAGATTCTCATCTTTTCTGACTTTTGACGCTTCCTCATCATACTTGGCCTGGGCCTGTTCGCGGCCCTCCTTAGTCTCGAGGTTACCAAAACCACCGTCTGCATATTTCTTCTTCAGCTCGTTGATTTTAGTGAGTACATCCTTGTTACGCTCCTGGATAATGGCACGGATGCCACGACCTTTGCCGGTCTTCTCGTCGTTTGCAAGGAATTCGGATACCTGAAGGTTGTTGTTGGCCGATATCTGGTCGGGGCTTTCTCCAAGACCGTTAGGGCCGCCGGGCTTACCAAAGTAGTAGTATACCACCGGCACAACCTTGCCGTTGACTGTGTCTACCTCCATCGAACCGACTTTGCGCTTCGCGTCGAGAATGATTGTCACTGCATCATCTTCCGATGCCTGCGACATGTTCTCCACGTTGTCCACCTTCTCGTTCGACGGCAATGCTATAGTCAGCGTCTGAGATTTGATCATTGTCGTACAGAGCATGAAGAAGGTGATAAGCAACATGTTCATGTCGACCATCGGGGTGAAGTCCACCCTGATCTGCATTTTTTTCTGATGGCCTTTCTTGCCTTTGCCGCCATCATTCTGTTGAACTTCTGCCATTTCCTTTTATTCTTCTGCCCCTTTCAGAGCTGTCAATAACGTAAACTTATTCATGTGGATCGTCTGAAGGTTGTCCATCACAAGATGTATCACGTCAAACGATGTGTTCTGGTCTGCCTTGATGGCTACGCCCGTTCCATCTTTGATGGCCTGTGTCAGGTTGTCATTGTCTGACTGACGCATGGCCTTCATCCACATCTGGAACTCGTTGGGTGTAGCTTCATTATCATTCCAGTTGATGGGTATGCCTGTAGGATGATTGGGGTCACCGTCTCCCTCAAGCCATTTGTCCATCTTGGTCTGGCCTTCCGACTCATTGATCGTGTTCAGGAATTCTCCCATCTTGGCCAATGGAACGCCGAAGGCTCCCAGTTTGCTGAATGTGTACTTCTGCTCGTCCGTGAACTTCACAGGTTTGTTCTTATGCGTCTCATTGTAAATCTCGCTTACTTTGTCGAGAAGTGCGATCTTCATCTTCTCGTTGCTCCAGTTGGCGGAGGTGTCGTTGTTCATCGTAAGCCAGACTTTTCCCTCCGGGTTCACAAGCACCTGCACCACGTTAGTCTCCTGCACCTTTTCAGTAGATACTGACGCCGGAGTTATGACTGTGGCCGGTTCCTTCGAAAGGAAGGTTGAGGTCAACATGAAGAAGGTAAGCAGAAGCACGGTCACATCA
>CAJTYC010000022.1:14769-29517 GCA_910584185.1 uncultured Muribaculaceae bacterium | reverse complement strand
TATCTGTGAATTTTACAATCTGTCAACCGCAAGTTGAACTTGCGAAACTTAAATACATTAAAATATGCTTTTCACCCATTTCAAATTCGTAGCACCCCACATCTATACGTGGATTCAGTCGGTTTAGCAGCCACATTTCAAGTTCCTCGCCTCCCTTCTTATGCTGTTTTGCTTTGAAGGTCGTTCCTACAACTTGATGCGTCTCATCCTCCACTCCGAAAACGATGTAACCAAAAGGCTCTTTCAAAAGTGCTGAGCTATTGGCAAGTGCTGAAATTCTCTCTCCGATTTCTTCGGGGGAGTGAAAGTTATGCTTGAACTCTGCCCATTCTGTTTCCTTGGGTAGAGCAATCAGTTTCTGTAAGGTTGATAATAATTTTGCCTTATCCATAGTGCAAAATTAATAAATTTTGTTGAATGCTGAAAAATAGTTAATTTTGCGACAAAATTATCGCATATAAAATGGAACGTAAAGTAAGAGTAAGATTTGCGCCGTCGCCCACAGGCCCGCTCCACATCGGAGGGGTTCGCACCGCGCTGTACAACTACATATTCGCACGCGCCAACGGCGGTGACATGATACTCCGCATCGAGGATACCGACAGCCACCGCTTTGTGCCCGGAGCAGAGGAATATATCAACGAAGCCTTGGCATGGCTCGGCATCGGCATCGACGAGGGTGTGCGCGAGGGAGGCGCCTACGGGCCCTACAAGCAGTCCGAACGCCGCGACATCTATCGCGAGCATGTGAAGCAGCTGCTCGACAACGGCAAGGCCTACATCGCCTTCGACACCCCCGAAGAACTCGAGGCCGCCCGCAAGGAGACCCCCAACTTTCAGTATGACGCATCGACCAGAGGGCGCATGAGCAACTCGCTCACCCTCGGCGAGGAAGAGACACGCCGCCGCATCGAGGCCGGCGAGCAGTATGTGGTGCGCTTCCTCATAGAGCCGGGCCGCGAAGTGAAGGTGAACGACCGAATCCGCGGCGAGGTGATAATCAACTCCTCGATACTCGACGACAAAGTGCTCTACAAGAGCGCCGACGACCTCCCCACTTACCACTTGGCCAATATCGTGGACGACCATCTGATGGAGGTGAGCCACGTGATTCGCGGCGAAGAGTGGCTACCCTCGGCTCCGCTGCACGTGCTTCTCTACGAAGCCTTCGGCTGGGCAGACACCATGCCCGAGTTCGTGCACCTGCCCCTGCTGTTGAAGCCCGTAGGCAACGGCAAGCTCTCAAAGCGCGACGGCGACAAGCTCGGCTTCCCCGTGTTCCCGCTCGAATGGCATGACCCCAAGAGCGGCGAGACATCATCGGGCTACCGTGAGCAGGGCTACCTGCCCGAAGCCGTGGTCAACTTCCTCGCCCTGCTCGGCTGGAACCCCGGCGACGACTCCGAACTTATGACCATGCAGCAGCTTATCGACAAATTCTCGTTTGAGCACTGCTCCAAGTCTGGTGCAAAATTCGACTACAAGAAAGGCCTCTGGTTCAACCACGAATACCTCGCAAAGAGAAGCGACGAAGACTTGGCGGCACTCTTCATGCCGATACTCGAGGCCAAAGGCATCACCGGATTCACACCCGAATATGTGGCCAAGGCCGTGGGCATGGTGAAAGGACGCGCCAACCTCGTGGGCGACCTCTGGGAGCAGGGGGACTTCTTCTTCAAGGCCCCCGAGACATATGCCGAAAAAGATGTGCGCAAACGCTGGAGCGAGGATACACCGCGCATCATGGAAGAGCTTATCGGCGTGCTCGAAAGCATCGACGACATGACATCGGCCAATGCTGAGAAGATCGTGCTCGACTGGATAGCGTCGAAAGGCTACCACTTGGGCAATGTGATGAACGCCTTCCGCCTCGCAGTGGTGGGAGCCTGCAGAGGACCGCACATGTTCGACATCACCGAGCTTATGCCCAAAGAAGAGGTTATTGCACGAATCAAAAAAGCGATTGCCACAATTAATAATTAATAATGAATAATTAATAATGAATAATTAATAGCTATTGAGATTTTATTCTATAATTGCTCATTATTCATTGTTTCATTACAAGTTAGTTAAAATATCTAAAACACAATATTCAGAGCGTCAAACGCGTTAAATACACAGGGATGCCAGATGCGCCCCGAAGAAACGAGCTCTGAATGAACATAACCAATCACAACATGACAATACTGATGCTGTCGGCAGCGCTACTGCCGGCAGCATCTTCATATGCGCTCGAAGCCTCACACTATGCCGAAAATTCAGTACTTGCCTGTGGCAAATGGGCTAAAGTGAGCGTAACCGGGGCTGGGATGCAGCTAATCACCGACGCGCAGCTTCGCTCCATGGGATTTGAGGACCCGAGCAAAGTACACGTATACGGCATAGGTGGGCGTCAACTCAGCCATGGCCTTACTGCGGCCAATGCCGATGATGTGCCATTGCTGCCGAGCGTGCGCACACAAAAAGGGATAGTGTTTTTCGCCACCGACCAGGTGACTTGGACACGCTGCAGCAGCGCATCAACGACACCCTATACGCACACTATGCACGAATACAGCGATGAGACAGTCTACTTCGTGAGCGACCGCGACATCGCGCACCTCGACATGCAGAAAACCGGAGTGGCGGTGAGCGGCAGCGGCCCGGCAGTGACCACATTTGCCGAACGTCTGCTCCACGAGAGCGAGCTGGAGACAGCCGGCGATTTCGGTTCGCAGGTATGGGGTGAGGATTTCAGGTCGAAAAAATCGCAGACATTCTCGTTCGCACTCCCCGACATGGCCGACAACAAAGTGTCGCTCTCCGTGCGCTTTGCCGCAAAGACCATTGGGGGCAAGTCGTCAATTATATTGACGGCCAACGGTTCGCGCCTCCCCTCTACCACGAGCGACAACATATCGTCTACCGCAGAGTCAGAACATCTCGGCAACGTGACCCAGACCTACAAGAAAGTGGAGGGTATCGACGGCAAGCTCGACCTCGGCATAGACTTCAGTTATTCCGGCACACTCTACAAGGCACGCCTTGACTTCATAGAGGTCTTCTACAACCGTCAGCTCAAGCTCAACAAGGGTGAACTATACTTCTATCTCGACGTACACCCGACCGAACATATAGAGATAACCGGTTGCAGCGCATCGACAAAGATATGGGATGTGACCGACCCGGCACGCCCCACCGAAGTGGAATTCAGCCTTAGCGGTGATAAGGCACGTTTCTGCTACACCTCGAGCGGCAAACGGGAGTTTGTGGCCTTCGACCCGGAGAGCATAGCGAAAGCCGTGAAGCCCGGCAACGCTGTGGCCAATCAGGACATACATGGACTCGAAGTGCCCGACATGGTGATTATCACACATGCGGCATACCGCGAGGGAGCAGAGAAGATAGCAGCCCTGCACAAGGAGCATGACGGCATGGTGGTGCATGTGGTGGAAGCCGACAAGGTATACAACGAGTTCAGCGGCGGCAAACGAGACATGGGGGCATTCAGGCGAATGCTCAAGATGTGGCATGACCGCGGACTTGCATCAGAAGGACGCAAGATAAAATATGCGCTCCTGATGGGTAAAGCGATAAACGACAACAAGCAGGTCAACAGCGAGAACAAGAACCTGAGCTTCACTCCCATGCCGATATGGGAATCGAATACCGGCATGAAAGAGGAAGAGGCATATTGCAATGACTCATGGATCGGCATGCTCGACGACGTGCAAGATGCTGCCTTTTCGATGACCACTGCCAAGATGCACGTGGCGGTAGGCCGTATACCCTGCGCATCATCGTCAGAGGCACTCACCGCAGCCAACAAGATAGAGAAATATCTGAAATCGCCGCAATATGGCGACTGGCGCAACAAAGTGATGATAATAGCCGACGATGAAGATGGCGGCACGCACCTCGAACAGGCCGAGAGAGTGCATCGCGCCATGATGGCAAGCGGCGACGGCACCAACCGTCTCTACGACAAGCTCTACCTCGACTCGTACAACCGCGTCATGACCTCGGTCGGAGCCACCTACCCACAGGCCAAAGCGCGTATGCTCAACAACTACGAGGAGGGCGTGGTAATGACCAACTACATAGGACACGCCAGCGCACGCGGCTGGGGACACGAGCACTTGCTTGAATGGACCGACATAACCTCGCTCACCAACAAGAAACTCACCTTCATATATGCGTCGACGTGCAGTTTTGCCGATATAGACAAGAAGGAAGAGAGCGGTGCGGAGCATATGCTGTTGAATCCCGAAGGTGGCGTAATCGGCATCATATCGGCCACCAGGTCGGTCTATATATCTTCTAACGGCACGCTCAACGAGCTGACAATGGAAGGATTGTTCAACCACGCAGAAGATGGAGGCCCGCTCCGCTGGGGCGACGTATTTGTGCATGGTCAGAACATGATAAACGATTCCAACTCATTGCGTTACATATATTTGGGCGACCCGGCTATAAGAATACCCGGAGGGAGCCGCCGTGTGCACATCACAGCAATCAACGGCCAAGAGACCGGCAGCGGCACGCTGACTGAAATCGAGGCAATGAGTTCGGTGAAGATAGAGGGAGAAATCCTGAATCAGGATGGCAGCCTTGCCGGTGACTTTAACGGCAACGTGGAGCTTCAGCTCTACGACGGTGAGCGCGTTATTACCACCTATGGCCATGGAGCCGGTGCAGTCAAGGACTATAACGACCGCGACAAGCGACTCTCACTCACAAGCACTTCGGTCAAGGGTGGCAAATGGAGCGCGACACTGCGCGTGCCACCGGAGATACAGAACCTCTACACCACGGCGTTGATCAGCAGCTATGCCTGGAGTGACACCGGCAAGGAGGCCAACGGCAGCTACACAGACTTCTACGTATACGGCTTCAACGAGAGCAGCACCGACACGAAAGGTCCGGATATCGAGGCCTTCTACGTAAACAGCCCCCACCTGGGCGACGGAGCGCTTGTGCCGGCCAACATGATAGTGTTTGCAAGGCTGCGCGACGAGTCCGGCATCAACGTGTCGGAGTCGGGCATAGGCCACTCGCTGACCCTCTGCATAGATGGCAAGGATTATATAGACGGACTTGGGGCCTACTACACACAAGATGCTGAAGACCACAACCTCGGCACGATAACCTTTCCTC
This sequence comes from uncultured Muribaculaceae bacterium, assembly GCA_910584185.1. GTDB lineage: Bacteria > Bacteroidota > Bacteroidia > Bacteroidales > Muribaculaceae > Lepagella. Next base: position 24,381 of record CAJTYC010000022.1, on the reverse strand, counting down.
TCAATGGGGTTCAGCCGGGACGCCACACACTGACGCTCACCGCATGGGACAACGCCAACAACGTGTCGAAAGCAGAAGTCAACATACAGGTAGGCGCATCGCTCGAGCCCCAGATACTCGACATCACAGCCAGCCAAAACACGGCCACATCGTCGGTCGACTTCCTGATTTCGATAGACCGTCCCAACTCGTCGATGGGTTGCAAGGTGTCGATATATGACCTCAACGGCCGCCGCATACGCGACTTGGAAGAGACCTTGGTGTCAGACATGGAGAGTATGCTCAGCACTACATGGGACCTCTGCGACGACGGCGGCAACCGTGTGCCGCGCGGCATCTACATCTATCGCGCCACACTTGAGACACCCGACGGAATGTATTCATCAAAGTCAAAGAAACTCGCCGTATCGGCAGCCCAGACAGCACAATGAATACGCTACACAACATCATTTTGCCGGAGCCGACGCTGAGACGTCTGCCCTGGTATCTGGCTTATGTCGAGATATTGCGGGGCAAGAAAGTACGCCATGTGTCGTCGACACGCATATCGCGTGCGCTCAGCGTCGATGCGTCGCAGATAGCCAAAGACCTGTCGTTCTTAGGCGTGAAAGGGCGCACCCGCATCGGCTATGAAGTCGATGCCTTGGCTCGTGCGCTTAGCGACTTCCTCGGATTTTCGCATAGCCACAAAGCCTATGTGCTCGGCGCCGGCAGCCTCGGGCTTGCCTTGATACGCGACTCCGGACTCTCCAACTATGGGCTCGAGATAGTGGCCGGTTTTGACGTGAACCCATCAATAATAGGCTATCGCGAAGAAGATGTGGAGATAATGCACATCGACCGCATATACGAGACCATGGCCACCAACCCGGCAGAGATAGCGATACTGACAGTGCCGGCAGAGGTGGCACAGGAATCGGCCGACATAGCCGTAGGCGCCGGCATCAAGGCGATATGGAACTTCACCCCCTATCGCGTCAAGGTGGCAGAGGGAGTGGTCATGGCCAACACCTCGATTTATGCCCACCTCGCCCTGATCTACACACGGCTTCACACTCTTGGCAACGACAATCTATGAAGATTTTCACATTTATCCGCACATATGCCGCACCCGAGACACCTGAAGGGTCATTGCTATCGGCACGCGCCGCAAGCAATGCCCGGAGCCGAGAAGCATATTACACTATGCAAGAATCCACGGTGCTCCGCAGCAGCAACCCATTTTTTGTGCCTGACTTCGACAAGGAGTTTCGCGCCTATCCAAGCCTTTGCCTGCGCATAGGCCGCCTCGGCAAAGGGATAGCACCGAGATTTGCCCACCGCTACTTCGAATCGTGGACCATGGCGGCGGCAGTGATAGCCACCGACACCTTGAAGAGCCTACGAGAGCAGGGAGAACCATGGTCGGCAGCAGTTTCGTTCGACAGAAGTTGCTGGCTTGGCAATTTGCAGCCGATTGATACGTTATTAGAATATGACACATTCGAAGTGGAATGTGGAGATACCCGCCACACCTATGATGTGAGCAAAATCACTCCGGCTAAGGAAGAGCTGATTTCAATCTTAAGCCGCGACAACACCCTGAAAAACGGCGACCTGATACTCGCCGCACTTGACCCACGGGGTATTACCCTGACCCCCGGTCAACATCTGAAGATTTCAAGCAAAACAAAAGGTATAGAACTGACAGACATCAAAATAAGATGAAAAAATATCCTATCGTCCTGACTACTGTCCTGACACTCGGCATGGCAATTGGCATGACATTCGACTCGAATGCTGCCAAAGAAGTGCTGACCAATTATCAATTCGGCAAAACCAACCCCCTCGCCACTGGCAAATGGGTAAAGATATCGATAGAGGGATCCGGCATATATGAGATTTCATATGCCGAGCTCCGCGAGATGGGCTTTTCAGACCCGTCGAAAGTCGCCATATACGGACTCGGCGGGTTGAAGCGCAACGTCAACTTCTTGCGAAGCAACGGCGAGCGCATACTTGAAGATGAGATAAAGAGTGTGCCGGCAATGCATACCGACGACAAGCTCTTCTTCTACGGCGTGGGCGACCGCAAGCTCACATACTACAACGAATACCAAGGCTCGATACTTCGTCCGGGCTTCATGCGCGAGTCGCTCAACACCGCGAGCTTCAAGACTTACTATATGCTGACCGACTCTCACCCCGGCGCAACTCCGGCGCAGGGGCCGGCACCCACCAAAGACGCAACATTGGTGGAGAATGCTTACGGATGCGTGTATCATGAGGTAGACCTCGTGAACGGTATGCATGAGTCGGGAGACTTGTGGTGGGGAGAGGATGTATATATATGGGCACCTTACAACACTTCATTCAGCGCACCATATGTCAAGGATGATTCAGATATCTCATTCTACTGCGACTTCGCCGTGACCGCCACCCAGATGGATGGTTCATTCTCCGTGAAGTTCAACGGTAATGCCTTCTCTTGTTCACTCAACAAGAACAAGACTCAAATCTGGAACATGTACAGCCACTCCACGCGCAACAAATTGACAATCGACCCCGCAACCCATATCGGCACTGCCGACCTTGAGTTCTCAATACAAGGAAATTACGGCTTTGCAGGATTCAACGTCGGCATAGACAACTGGGTAGTGGCATACGAGACATCGTTCAAGCTAATTGACGATGACCCCAACTTCTCGCAGTTTACCGCCGGCTTCAATGGAACTTCCAGCGGGATCTGGAAGCACCACGCGCCCAATGGCTCCATGGTGTGGGACATAACATATCCCACCAGCCCGGTTTCGCTTAAAGTGGAGAATGGTTACTTCTACAACGACCGTCCGGGCACAGGGAGCGTCGTGACCTTCGACCCCCAAGCCATGCAGAAGCGCATCAACCCCGGATATGTGGAAGTGGCCAACCAGGACCTGCACAAGATGCAGGATACCCCCTACGACATGATAATCTTCACCGTGCCATACATGCGCAAATATGCAGAGCGTATAGCCGACCTGCACAAGCAATATGACGGCATGAATGTGGCAGTGCTCACCAACGAGGAGATTTTCAACGAGTTCAATGCCGGCACACCCGAGCCTACCTGCTACCGCATGGCCACCAAGATGCTCTACCAGCACCCTGAGCAGAGACTCAAGAACGTGCTCTTTTTAGGGCCGATTTATGCCGACTACCGCAACATACGACAGGCTGCTGACCGTCCGGAGGGCATGATAGCATATCAAGACGACCTCACAGACCTCAGCACAGTCTCCAACCTGGCCATGGACTACTATGGCATCGTGACCGACAACTGGGGGCAGGTGAACCGCATAGACTCCGCACCGATATCATTAGGGGTAGGCATTTTGCCTATAAGCACCGATATGGAGGGAGAGATAGCCGTGGCCAAAATCAGGGCATATCTTGAGAAAGAGGACTTCTCGAGCACCGTAAACAGCACATACAGCATAAGCTGCAAGGGAGATGACCACCTGCACGAGAAGCAGGCCATAGGGTTTGGCGAAACCTTAAACGAGATAGTATCCAACAATCTCCGAAGCAAGTTTGCACACGAGACACTTTGGACCGAGCCGCTCGACCCCTCGCAGACGGCATCGCGTATCCAGGATGCCATGCGCCGCGGCAAGTCCGTGATCTACTATTACGGACATGCCGCAACTACAGGATTCAACGGCCTAAGCACGTTTGAGTCAATGACAGCCGGCAACAACGAGCTCGGCTTCATATTCTATGGCGGCTGCGACCTCTCGAAAATCGATATGGGAGAGAGCGGCAGCGGCGACTCGGGCGTGACGCGCACCAAGAACGGATTTATCGGCATACTCGGCTCCACACGCACAGCCATGTCAAACCACAACGAATCGCTCGGCAACAACCTGCTCAACTCCATGTTTTTCGGTCGCGATGACAAATGGCTAAAGTCCACGCCGACCATCGGAGAAGTGGTGTCGCGTGCGAAGGAGTACACCACCAACAACTCGGAGGTTAGCTTCATCTATGTGGGCGACCCGGCACTTCGCGTGCCGGTGGCTCTGACTTCAGTGAGCGTAGACAATATCGAGGGTTCCTACCGGTCGGGAGATGTAGTGACCGTAAGCGGCACTGTGACCGACCGCTCCGGCCAGCCACTCACCGACTACAACGGCTTCGTGACCGTGACCTTGATGGAGCCGGCACGCATGGTGGTGACACCCCAGCCCTCCGACCCCAAGGCGAGCAAGATGCCCGACTACGAAATCAACGACCTGCCGATACTCGCAGTGAAAGGGAGTGTGAAAGAAGGCCGTTTCACAGCCAAATTGCCGCTTCCGGAGAGCGTGGATGCATATCTCTCCGATGCCACATCGAAAGTTAAACTGCCGATATATGTGGGCACATGGGACAACACCAAGAAACTTGGAGGCTCCGGCACAAGCGAGTTTGCCATGGATGCTTACAATGCCACCGCCCCCACCGAAGCGGAGAAAGATGAGACAGCACCAGTGCTGACGCTCAGCTACGACAACACACTCGGGGTGCTGACAGCCGAGGCAACCGACAACGTTGCGATGCTCCCCGGCATAGGGGCCGGCAGAGGCATGACCATTACGGTAGATGGCACCGAGTTTTCATATCCGCATGAATACAGTGCCGACGATGCAATGTCGCAATTCAGCGGCTACGTCAACGTGGCTCATCTCAGCAACGGCAAGCACACGGCGGTGCTCAGCGCCACCGACCTCTGCGGCAACACATCGCAGAAAACATTGGAGTTTACTGTGGCAGAACCCCAGGCACTCAAACTCTATGCCGACACCGAAATTGCTCCGGGCGAGATAACATTGTCGCTGCGCGGCATAGACGCAGATTTGACATATGAAGTCCATGTGGCCGACATCAACGGCAATGTGGTCTCCACACAACAAGTCAACGGGACTTCCGTGACAATCGACACCTCCGAGCTGGCCAACGGTGTATATCGCGCCTGGGCGCACCACGCCTCAGCTATGGGACGCAAATCAAAATCAAACGAAGTAGAATTTACAGTCATATAATGAAACTGAAGACAATCACAGCGGCCTGTGGACTCACGCTCTGCGCAGGATTTGCTTACGCGAAGAATGACATCAAGGATAACGAGTTCAACCCGGTCAACACCGGTGTGACCACGCTGAGCATCGTGCCCGACGCGCGAGGCAGCGCATTGGGTAACCTTGGTGCCGCCACCGACCCTGATATGAACTCACAATTCTGGAATCCGTCGAAATATGCCTTCGCATATTCCACCGGAGGCTTGTCGCTTTCGTATACACCTTGGCTCCGCAAGATTGTCAATGACATCTTCCTGGCCAACCTTGCCGGCTATTGGAAACTCGGCAGCGGCGACAACCAGGCCTTATCAGCCTCGTTCAGATACTTCTCGCTCGGTGAGGTGACCACAAGCCAGAGCAGCAGCGACATAAATGCACAGACCATCAACCCTTACGAGTTTGCATTTGATGTCGGCTACTCCCGCAAGCTGTCGGAGAAATTCTCCATGGGAGTCGTGCTACGTTACATATTGTCAGACCTTTCGTATCAGGACACCAACACGGGTGAGCAGTTTAAGGCAGCTCACGCATTCAGCGTGGATCTTTCCGGTTATTACACCACATTCCCTATGATAGGACGCAACGAATGCCAATTCTCCTGGGGTTTCGATATATCGAACATCGGTACGAAAGTGAGCAACGACAATGGCGTGACCAACTCCTTCTTGCCCACCAACCTGCGACTCGGTATGAACTTCATGTTCCCGGTGGCCGACTATCACACTGTGGGCATAGGACTCGACCTCAATAAGCTGCTCGTGCCAACGAAGCCCCGCCAGAAAGACTACGACATGGAGACTCAGGAGGGCCAGGACGCATACTGGAACGCATACGACAAATGGAACTCCATGTCGCCGATTACAGGTATATTCAAGAGCTTCAGCGACGCTCCCGGCGGATTCAAGGAGGAACTTCAGGAGATACAGTTCTCATTGGGTGCGGAGTATAACTACAACCAGCAATTCTTCTTGCGACTCGGTTACAACTATGAGCATCCCAACAAGGGTGGCCGTTCATACTTCGGTTTCGGAGCCGGCTTCTCGCTCAATGTGGTGCAGCTCGATGCCTCCTACATGCTGGCTACGGCACAGAACTCCCCTCTCGACCAGACACTGCGCTTCACCCTGACCTTCGACATGGATGGACTGCGCGACCTGATCGGCAAACGCCGCAAATAACCAACCGAAACCTCACCCTGACAAAATTTCATAATGTCATAATGACAAAATGACATGATGACAAGATGTCAAAAAAAGAGAAAGATGCGAATAGGACAAGGCTATGACGTACACAAGCTGGTGGAGGGTCGCGAGCTATGGCTCTGCGGAGTGAAGATAGAGCACCGACTGGGGCTGTTAGGCCATAGTGATGCCGATGTGGCGACCCATGCGCTATGCGACGCGCTTCTCGGGGCACTGGCTCTCGGTGACATCGGGAAGCACTTCCCCGACACCGACCCACGCTACAAGGGGATATCGAGCATGAGGCTGCTGGAACATGTGATGCAGCTTGTGCGCCGCGCCGGCTACACTCTTGGCAACGCCGACGTGACAATCATGGCACAACAGCCCAAACTGGCGCCGCACATCGAGGAAATGCGCGGTGCATTGGCGAAAGCCATGGGAGCCGACATAAACGACATATCGGTTAAAGCCACCACCACCGAGCGGCTCGGATTCGAAGGCCGCGAAGAGGGTATAAGCTCGTCGGCTGTGGTGCTTCTCCGCAGGCAAGAAGCCTTCGAAAATATATGAGAATACGAAGATAAAACTGCCAAATCGGAGTAAACGAGATGCTATATCCGGTTATAGTATTGCTATTGATAGCCATATCGGCGGTGTGGGGATTCCGCCGCGGACTGGCCAGACAGACGCCTGCCGTTATCGGCACGGCGTTTGGCATTATATGCACCCATATACTCACACCGGGACTCAACGAAGTGATGCAGGGGGCCTTCACCATGGTGCACGGGCATCCTGAAGAGAAGTTTGTATACGACACAATCTCGTCGGCCATAATCTTCGTCAGCATCTATCTAATATTCCGCACAGTCACATTTTTCCTGGCCAACGTATTCAATAAGGAGAACAGCACCATACTCGACAACCTCGGGGGGGCGCTGTTCGCACTATTCAAGAACATGCTCATTCTCTCCATAATACTCAATCTCATAGTGGCGCTCAACATCAAGTCGAGCCTGCTGCGCACGGCGCGTTCGAGCGACGGCAACACTGTGTTTGAGGTGATGATGCTATCGCCGGCCGTGCTTGGAGGGGAGGATGTGGAAGACTTATTTCACAAGGTGCAGCTTGAAGAAGCCAAGAAAATAAGCATGAACGAAAATAAAAACACGACCATACGTGTTAACAATATAGAATTTTATAAAATTTAGAATTTAAATTACCATGTTAAAGATAGAAGACCTTCACGCCGAAATCAACGGGCGTGAGATATTGCGAGGCATCAACTTGGAGATAAAGCCCGGTGAAGTGCATGCCATAATGGGACCGAACGGATCCGGCAAATCTACCCTTTCGATGGTGCTTGCCGGCAATCCGGCATACACGCCTACGGGTGGCAGCGTGAGCTTCAACGGCAAGGACCTGCTGGCAATGCCCCCCGAAGTCAGGAGTCATGAAGGTCTTTTCTTGGGCTTCCAATATCCGGTGGAGATACCCGGCGTGTCTATGGTCAACTTCATGCGCGCCGCCATCAATGCGAAGCGCGAATATTTCGGTCAGCAACCTATGACTGCCACTGAGTTCCTGAAGATGATGCGCGAGAAGCGTGCAGTGGTGGAACTCGACAACAAGCTTGCTTCACGCTCTGTAAACGAGGGATTCTCAGGCGGCGAGAAGAAACGCAACGAGATTTTCCAGATGGCAGTGCTCGAGCCGAAGCTCTCCATACTCGACGAGACTGACTCAGGACTCGACATCGATGCCCTCCGCGTGGTGGCAGAGGGTGTCAATAAGCTGAAGACAGACAATAATGCCACTATCGTAATCACCCACTACCAGCGACTTCTCGATTATATCAAGCCTGACTTCGTGCATATTCTCTACAAGGGGAAAATAGTGCGCACCGGAGGCCCTGAGCTGGCACTTGAGCTTGAGGAACGTGGCTACGACTGGATTAAGGAAGAAAACAAGTAAGAGATGGGAGCGATAGACCAATATATAGAGCTCTTCAACACGAGCCGCGACACGATAGACTCCAATAGTGCGGAGCCAATCAACGCGCTTCGCGAAGAGGCTGCCCGACTGCTTGGCGGCATGAGACTGCCGCGCAAGGGAGATGAGAACTATGCCAACATAGACATGGAGGAGATGCTTAAGCCCGATTTCGGTCTGAAGCTCGACTCACCCGACCTCAAGGTCAACACCGACGCGTTCGGCAAGCTGCCCGAGGGTGTGGAAGTGGGGAGCCTGCGTGCGTATGCCCGCAAGCATCCGGACCAGGTGGCTGCATATTACGGCAAGATAGCCAACGCCGCCAACCCTATCGTGGCATTGAACAACCTGCTTGTGCAGGATGGTCTCTATCTACATGTGAAACAGGGAGTCAAACTGCAACGTCCGCTTCAACTTATCAACCTCTTGGAGAATACACAACCGGAGATGGCGGTGCGCCGTGTGCTGGTGGTGATAGAGGATGACGCCGAGTGCAGATTGCTCGTGTGCGACCACTCGCACCGCGATGACGTGAGCCTACTGGAACTGGAGACGGTGGAAATCAGCTTGGGCCAACGGGCACGCTTCGACTATTACCACATAGAGGAGTCCACCGAGACCACCTCACGCCTGTCGGCACTCTACGCAAGCCAATCGGCATACTCCCAGCTCAACATAGATGGCGTGACTCTCTATAACGGACGCACACGCAACGAATATCACTGCTCGTTCGAAGGGGAAGAATCAACCCTGCGCCTCTACGGCATGGGCATTGAGGATGGCGACCGTCACCTCTCCACCTACTCACACATAAGCCACAATGTGGCCCGCTGCAAGAGCGACGAACTTTTCAAATATACCGTAGACGACAGGGCGAGCGGTGAGTTTACCGGCCGCATATATGTGGCACCCGGGGCAGTCAAGACCGAGGCTTATCAGGCCAACCGCAATCTTGTAGGCTCATCGGAGGCCAAGATGTACTCCCGCCCGCAGCTCGAGATATACAACGACGACGTGAAGTGCTCGCACGGCTGCGCCATAGGTCAGCTCGACGCAATGCAGCTTTTCTACATGCGCACACGCGGCCTATCTGAAGCAGAGGCGAAGCTGCTGCTGCGCCAGGCATTCATGGCCGACGTAATCGCAGGCATAGATGCACCGGCAATCCGCGACAGGCTCCACCTGCTCATCGAACGCCGCTTCGCCGGCCTCGCTTCGAAATGCAACGCCTGTGGGAATTTGGAATTTTGAATTTGAAATATTGAATTTGGAGTCAGGAGTATAAAGTCCTTAAAGTCCTTAATGACCTTAATGACCTTAATGACCTTAATGACCTTAATGACCTTAATGACCTTAATGAC
>CAJTYC010000022.1:0-14669 GCA_910584185.1 uncultured Muribaculaceae bacterium | reverse complement strand
CTTAAAGTCCTTTTGGGTAAACTGTTATTACTATTATGATTGAGGATAGTATTCGCGAGGAGTTCCCTATATTGGGGCGCGAGGTGAACGGCAAGCCGCTCATCTATCTCGACAATGTCGCCACTTCTCAGACGCCGCGTGTGGTTGTGGAGGAAATTGCCAGGCTGTATGGCACCTCCAAGGCCAATGTGCACCGTGGTGTGCATACTCTCTCTCAAGAGGCCACAGAGCTTCAGGAGGAGTGCCGCAGACGTGTGCAGCGTCATATCAACGCCGAGAGCCATGAGGAGATAATCTTCACCCGCGGCACCACCGAGGCCATAAATCTCGTGGCCTCATCTTACGGACAACGGTTCAGGGATGGCGACGAGATTATCCTGACCGTAATGGAACACCATGCCAACATCGTGCCATGGCAGCTTATCGGCAACCATGCCGATGTGAAAATAAGGGTGGTCGACATAAATGAGCGCGGCGAGCTCGACTTGGAGCAATATCGCTCCCTCTTCAACGAGCGTACCGTAATGGCTGCTTTCTGCCATGTGAGCAATGTGCTCGGCACTCAGAATCCTGTTAAGGAGATGATAGCCACCGCCCATTCGCACGGAGTGCCGGTGCTGGTAGATGGCGCCCAGGCCTCCCCTCACCTGCGCATCGACGTGCGTGACCTTGACTGCGACTTCTACGTATTCTCAGCCCACAAGATGTATGGGCCTACCGGCGTGGGCGTGCTTTACGGCCGCAAAAGCCTGCTCGAGGAGATGCCCCCATATCAGGGAGGGGGTGAGATGATAAAGCATGTCACATTCGCCCACACCACTTATGCCGACCTGCCGTTCAAGTTTGAAGCCGGCACCCCCGACTTCATTGGCATAGCGGCCTTTGCCAAGGCATTCGACTTTATAGACCGTATCGGACTCGAGAACATCGAGGCGCACGAACTGGAACTTATGCGCTACACCACCGCTCTTCTCTCGGAGCTTAAAGGTGTGCACATCTACGGCACGGCACCCGGCAAAGGCCCCGTGATATCGTTCAACGTCGGCAATGCCCACAATTACGACGTGGGTCTGCTGCTCGACCGGCTCGGCGTGGCCGTGCGCACCGGACACCATTGCGCACAGCCGCTTATGGAACGGCTCGGAGTGCCGGGCACCGTAAGGGCCGGTTTCGCAGTCTACAATACAAAAGAGGAGTGCAACAACTTTGTGGCAGCGCTCAAACGAATCATGCCGATGCTGATGTGACAAAATATAGTTAATGACCACACAATAATCAAAAATTTTTAGTATATTTGTGGATTAATCAAAAGACTAACATATGGCAACAACATATTATATAGTGATTGACGGCAAACAGCAAGGGCCGTTCACACAAGAGGAACTCCGCCACTGCAACCTCTCCACGGAGACATACATATGGCGTGAGGGTCTGACCAATTGGGTCAAGGCGGGCACACTGCCCGAGCTTTCGGGCATACTTGCGCCCCTGCAGGGCACAGACAATGTATATGTGCAGGACATCAAAATCGAAAGCAACCGTGCAGACGATTACCGACAGCCCCCCTACGGGCAACCTCAAGCACCATATGGACAACAATACGGACAGCCGCAGCCTCCCTATGGTCAGCCGGTAAACCAACCATACGAAAACGGGCCGATAGAGCATACCAACTGGTTGCCTTGGGCCATAGTTGCCACTGTGTTGGGATTCTGCACATCGTGCATAGGCGCTATACTCGGCATAATAGGAATAGTGCAAGCCAACAAAGCCAATGACTTCTACTTCAGAGGAAACAGGGTGGCGGGCGACAGTGCCAACAACACTGCCCGCACATGCACAATCATCGGCCTTGTGCTCGCGGGCATCGGCCTGATAGGCTCCATGGCATTGCTTCGTTCAGGAGCCTTCGGGACATTTGTTGATGCAATGAACAACCTTAAATAAGGGAATCAGCGAGACAAGATAAGCCGATGCGATATTTTGCAATGATAGATGGCCAGAGGCAAGGGCCTTTCGAGCTTGAAGACTTGGCCAAGGCCGGTGTAGACCCGGACACATATGTATGGTGCAAAGGGATGGAAGACTGGCAGAAAGCCGGAGATGTGGCAGACATATGCCGACATTTCAGGCGCACTGTGTATGACCGCACACATGGCACGCCGATAGGCACGCCGGCAAGCACCATGGAGGAGTCGCAAACCACCGCACCCGCTGCCGATGACCCTTATGCCGACATGCCGTTGCGCTATCGCGACATGGTGAGACGTTCAGGTCAGGAAGCCCATATGCCACCCGAAGAGGAAGCCGACATAAACCGCTCGCCGGCCAACACAGTGTTCTTATCGTTTATGCTCATGCTCTTCTGTTTTCCCATCACAGGAGCGGTGGCCCTCTACTATTCATTTCAGGCCAGGCGGTGCTGGACAGAGTCACTCCGCAGCCAATCGAAAAGCAACAAGGAGCTTTACGACGACAAAGAGCGCGAGCGACTGCGCCGCAATGCCCACGACTATGACCGACAGGCCCGCATGTGGATAGGCATTTCATTCTTCTTGGGGATGATATTTTACGCCTTCATGGGACACAAATTCAGTTAAAATCACTATGTCACTATGTCATAATGTCATAATGTCATAATTACATAATGTCATGATGACATGATGACATGATGACATGATGACATGATGAAATAATGACAAAATGAGAAAAAATGTCATAAAGACAAAAAGATAATAAAGATGTTAAACAACAAATCTGTACTCATCACCGGTGGCACCGGTTCGTTCGGCAAGAAGTTTGTGGAGGTTATACTCCGCCGTTATCCTGATGTGAAACGGATAGTCATATATTCGCGCGACGAGCTGAAGCAGTTTGAGCTCAAGCAGAAATATCCACACGACCAATACCCGCAGCTTCGCTTCTTCATCGGCGATGTGCGCGACGGTGAACGACTGAAACGAGCTTGCCAGGGCATCGATGTAATAATACACGCAGCAGCCATAAAGCAGGTCGACACAGCCGAATACAATCCGGAAGAGTGCATCAAGACCAACGTGCAAGGTGCGCAAAATGTAATCAATGCGGCCTTGGCCACCGGAGTGAAGCATGTGGTGGCACTTTCTACCGACAAGGCATGCGCCCCTATCAACCTCTACGGAGCCACCAAGCTCACGAGCGACAAGCTCTTCACCGCCGCCAACAATATAAAGGGAGATAACCCGGTGAAATTCAGCGTAGTCCGTTACGGCAACGTGATGGGTTCGCGAGGAAGCGTGATTCCTTTCTTCATCAACAAGCGTGATTCAGGAGCCACCGAGCTTCCCATCACCGACATGCGCATGACACGTTTTAACATCTCGCTCGAGGCAGGCGTAGACTTGGTGCTTTGGGCTATAGAGCATCATCTCGGCGGCGAGATATTCATCCCGAAGATTCCGTCGTATCATATCAAGGATGTGGCTACGGCCATAGCCCCCAACTTGCCGCAAGTGGAGGTGGGCATACGCCCCGGAGAGAAACTCCATGAGGAGATGATCACCGCCACCGATGCCCTAAACACCATCGACCTTGGCCGCTATTATGCCATCTTGCCCTCTGTATCGTTCCAACACACGCGCGAAGACTACATAGAGCACCACAACGGCAAGCCGGTGCCCGACGGTTTCCATTACAGCTCCGACAAGAATGAAGAGTGGGAGACCGTGGAGAGCATGCGTGCCAAGATCAAGGAATTTGTTGACCCCAATTTCGAAGTTAAATGAAACCGATACCATACGGACGCCAGCATATCACCGACGAGGATATAGCCGCCGTGGTGGAGACTCTCAAGAGCGACTTCCTGACTCAAGGTCCGAAAATCGACGAGTTCGAGCGCAAATTTGCCGAATATGTGGGCGCACCTTATGCCGTGGCAGTCAACAATGCCACTTCTGGTCTGCATATCGCAGCCAAGGCCTTAGGCGTAGGCCCCGGCACAAAGGTGATCGTGACCCCGCTTACATTTGCCGCGTCGGCCAACTGCATACGTTACTGCGGAAGCGACGTGACATTTTGCGACATAAATCCCGACACCTATCTGATGGATGCCGCGAAGTTGGAGCAGATACTCGAATCGCATCCCGCCGGCACCTTCTCAGGCATAGTGATAGTCGACTTCGCCGGCTATCCTCACAACTTAGAGCAATATCGCGAGATAGCAGACCGCCACGGCCTGTGGATTATAGAGGATGCCTGCCATGCACCCGGAGCCTGGTATACCGACTCCAAGGGAGAGCGTCAGCTCACCGGCAATTGCCGATATGCAGACTGCACCATCTTCTCATTTCATCCGGTGAAGCATATCGCCACCGGCGAGGGTGGCATGGTGACAACCGCCAAGCCCGAACTCCTCGAACGTCTCCGCCTGTATCGCACACACGGCATAACCAAAGATGCCTCGAAGCTGGAGAAGAACGACGGTGGCTGGTATTACGAAATGCAGGACCTCGGCTTCAACTACCGCATCACCGACTTTCAGGCGGCTCTCGGCATATCGCAGCTGAGCCGTGCCGAAGCAGGTCTGGAGAGACGACAGGAGATAGCACGCCGCTACGATGAGGCCTTCAAGGGCAACGACAAAATCAAGACACCCTATCGCTCAGAGGATGTGCGTCATGCTTTCCATCTGTATGTGATAAAGGTGCCCGACCGCAAGGCTCTCTACGATGCGCTGCGTGCCAACGGCGTAATGGCGCAGGTACATTATGTGCCGCTTCACCTTATGCCATACTACCGCCAACTTGGCAATGCGCCCGGTCAGCTCCCCGTGGTGGAGGATTATTACGAGCATTGCCTGAGTCTGCCGATGTATCCGACACTGACCGACGAGGAGCAGGAATATGTAATCAAGCAAGTGCTTCAACATGTGTAAGAACACACTCTGCATAATCCCCGCGCGAGGGGGAAGCAAGCGCATAGAGCGCAAGAATATCAAGGAGTTTGCCGGAAAGCCCATCATAGCCTATTCGATAGAGGCGGCCCTCAAGTCGGGATGCTTCAGCAAGGTGATGGTATCGACCGACGATGAGGAGATAGCGGATGTGGCGCGGCGCTACGGCGCCGATGTGCCCTTCATGCGTTCAGCCGAGACAGCCAATGATTTCGCCACCACGGCCGATGTGCTTTTCGAGGTGCTCGACAAGTATGCAGAATCGGGCGTCGAGTTTGATGCAATATGCTGCCTCTACGCCACTGCACCATTCGTCACTGCCGAGAGGCTTCGCGAAGGCCATTCGCTGCTGACAGAGGGCAAGTGCTCCGCAGCTTTCACTTGCGTGGAATACTCTTACCCGATACAGCGCAGCCTTGCGATAGATGCTGAGGGCCGCATAGGCATGAAGTTTCCGGAGTATGCGAAATCTCGCTCGCAAGACCTCGACAAGAGTTATCACGATGCCGGCCAGTTCTACTTCACCACGGTCAAGGCATTGCACGAGTGCGGTTCACTATGGGGACCCGACACTCTGCCGATAATCCTCCCCGAGCTCGAGGTGCAGGACCTCGACACGCTTCAAGATTGGGCTTTGGCAGAACTTAAATATGAATATCTGCATGGCAAAGCGCAAAGCGACTCTGCTGACGCAACGAGTGAGAGTGTGGAGACGACGGGGAAATATGATACACTCCCCTTCGAAATCGAGCTTGACAATTACGGGTTCAAGTCGTATCATCTGCTTGATGCCGACACTTCCGAGCTGATGCGCAAGGAGCGCAACCGCGAGGATGTGCGCAAATGGTCGGTCAACCAAGAGGAGATATCGGCTGCCGACCATAACACCTTTGTGGAGTCGCTCGCCAGCCGTGAGGATGTGCGCTACTACGCGGTGTTCAACAGCTACGACGAACTTGTGGGCTCAGTGAATCTCAAGAGCATGGGTGCCGACCGGCTCGACCGCGGCATATGGATACTCCAAGACCGCCAAGGTCTCGGTTATGCCTCCAGCATACTCCAGTCACTATATGGATGGCTCGCCGAGCATACCGACACGAAAGTGATAGAGACAGTGGTGAAACCCGACAACGAAGCCTCTATAGCTCTCGAAAGCAGGTTAGGAGCCAAGGAGACGGGCCGCGACAACGACTACATACACTTCGAGCTGAACCTCTGATATAGTAAGAGCCCATCTCATAAAAATTTTACCCATAGGGGCGGGTTATTTTTGAGCTGATTTGGCTCATGTGGCCTATATCATAGGTATTCGCCGAGCTGAAGGTTGGCTCAACCCCGTCGGGAGCAGCCTAATGGCTGTGACCAGAGGGGTTGAGTCAAAGCAGCCAAAAAGAACCCGGTCAAACAAAATTTAACGGGTTCTGTAAAAATATATTGAATCTGTTTGTATAATCTCAAAACAAATTAACAATGCCCAAATTGATAAAAATTACCATGGACTCGCAGAGTTGGCCGCTTTTAGCACCTGACTTTCAGTTGCAACCGAAAGGTTGCGCCTTTCAGTCAGGCACTAAAATCGCCTCAACTCTACGACCCCTATGGGCAAAATTTTTATGAGATGGGCTCTAAGCCTCGAAGCAAAGGGCAATGTTTCAGAGAAATGGACAAGGATAAAACAGAGAGGATATTGCTCCGCGCGGATGCGGGGAGTTCGATAGGATTCGGCCACTATGTGCGCACTTGCGCACTTGGTGGCTATCTTTGTGATGAGTTCAGGTGTGTGCTCGTGTCGCGCAATCCGGACTTAGGCCTCCCATCCGACTATCAGCGCACTCTTGCCGCGCAGTCGGGTTTGACTATCATCGATGTGGAGGAGAAAGACCGCGATGTCTTCGACCCGGCATTTCTCGATCTGATAGAACCCGACGACATAGTGGTGCTCGACAACTACTATTACGACACCGCCTACATGACAGAGGTGAAAAAGCGTTGCCGCGCATTGGTATGTATCGACGACATGCACGACCGTCACTTTCCGGCCGACATGGTTATGACATTCTGCCCGCTCACCCGTGAGCAATTCTCCTTGGAGCGCGACACCAAATTTGTAGGGGGCATGGAATGGTCGTTTCTGCGCTCACCATTTCTTGCGCCCGCAAAGCCACGCCACATCACAAACAAGCCTCCTCAACGCGTGGCCTTAGCCATGGGTGGAGCCGACCCATTGGGCCTTACCAATAAGATGGTGAGGCTCATGCGGGAGATTGATGCTGCGCTGCAAATCGAAGTGTTGGCCGGACAAACCGTAAAGATTAACTTTAAGGAGGATGAGAGATTGAGGATACACAGACAGGCCTCGGCTCAGGAGATAGCCGACATGTTCGACCGCTGCGACCTGGGCATATTCCCGGCGAGCACCGTATGTGTGGAGGCATTCTCACGCGGACTGCCGGTGGCCGCCGGATATTTCGTAGACAATCAGGAAGAGATATATGCCTATGGCGTGGAGCATGAATGGTTCATGCCTTTGGGCGACTTGACACAAAGTGAGGAGACCCTCAAACCATTGCTCAAAAAAGTGCTGACCACTCCCCTCTCGCCTGCACCGGCATTCGACTTCGCGGCACGCAAGCACGACATAATTGAACTTTTCAAGTCACTTTGATAATGAAGACAATGATAGTTGCCGAACTCTCGGCCAACCATGGACACAAGATAGAGATAGCAAAGCAGACCATAAAGGCAGCCGCCGAAGCCGGTGCCGATGCGGTGAAATTGCAGACTTACAAACCGGAGAGCCTCACGCTCGATGTAGACAATGAAGATTTCGTGCTGAAAGGTGGACTTTGGGATGGCGAGCGGTTGTTCGACCTCTATAAGAAGGCATTCACACCTTACGAATGGCACGCCGAACTGTTTGACTACGCGAAGTCGTTGGGGTTGGTGTGCTTCTCCACACCATTTGACAAAGAGGCCGTGGACTTGCTTGAATCATTGGACAATCCTATCTATAAGATAGCATCTTTTGAAGTAATGCACACCGAGCTGATACGGCACGCCGCACGCCTCGGCAAACCGATGGTCATCAGCACCGGGGTGGCCTCTGCACGAGAGATAGAGGAGGCAATAGCAGCCTGTAGAGAGGTGGGCAACAACGACATAACATTGCTAAAATGCACGTCGGCCTATCCGGCACGGATAGAGGATGCGCAGTTGTCGCTGATGATACGTATGCGTGAACGCTTCGGCGTAAAGGTGGGACTTTCTGACCATTCGCCCGGCTCCATGTTGCCGGTGCTTAGCGTGGCCCTCGGCGGCGTGATGATAGAGAAGCACCTGATACTTGATCGTAGCATCGGTGGACCGGACGCGGCATTCTCTATGGATATCAACGAATTTGCGAAAATGGTGCGCGATGTGCGCATGGCCGAGGAGGCGCTGCACTCCGATGCAGACATCAACGAATCTGAAAGCACCGACATCGCAGGCCGTCAGTGGGCCCGCTCCTTATACGCCTCCTCTGAGATAGCTGAAGGCGAGAAATTCACCGAGCAAAACGTAGCATGCGTGCGCCCCGGCTTTGGGCTGCACCCCCGCCACCTGCGCGACCTGCTCGGCATCCCCACCAAAAGGAAATATAGAAAAGGTGACCGGATTGAGGAACCTTAACTGATATGGCGACTCTAACTAATAGAGGGACTTAAACTAATAGAGGGACTCTGATTACCATTTACCCTTTGAATTCGGGATTATGCCGATTACGAAAGCATTGCGCATTAGTTGGGTCTTTAGGCCGCTTGACTTGAATGTTCGGAGGTCGAATCGGTAGCCAAGCTGAAGTCCGGTTTTGCCGAGGTTTAGTTTGAAGCTCACAAGATTGTCCACTCCCATGGCATTCCCCCACCAGCCGCAATGAGCGAGGCCGCGATGGTTGCCCAAGTAAATTTCATAATATGTCTCGCCATATTGAGGTGAGAAGAAAGCGGATATGGAGGGGATTCTGACTTCGTCGGCAACCTCTATTGGCAAACGGCCGATTTTGAAGTGGTAAGAGAGTGAAGCGGCTATATCAAGGCCGGCAGAGGCAATGGCGTTTACGGGGTTGTTGCCATTGCGCACCAGATACATTGCACCTCCATATATATCTATCATCGGGCCGAGGGTGAATTGAAAATCGCTAAGAAATCTATAACGCCACAACAGCCCCCAGTTGAAGCGGGCAGTGAGTCCCCACATACGGGCGGTGCCGGCAGGGTTGAGCATCCGTTGCAAATCGACAGCCGACTCGAAACGCATCACGCAACTTTCCGGCCAACGCTGAAAAGCCTTAGTCCAACTTGCCGACAGAGCCATATCCAAGCCGTCGTAATATAGAGGCGAGAGATAAGTGGAAAAGTCACGCGCACCCCCTATCTCAAGGCTATAGACCGAAGTGACAGGACGCTCGCCCGACTCCGTGATCACCTGCGCCCCGCATGATAACGCACAGATTGCAAGAGCGGCAACTGCGAGTATGGACTTCAACCAAGACATAAAGAAATATTAAAACTCATCAAAAAGAGAGGGCTGTAACGAGTCCGGGCTACCCGGCTGGTCAGACGGGTCAGACGGGTCAGACGAGTCAGACGAGTCAGACTGGTCAGACTGGTCAGACTGGTCGGACAAGTTTGTTGGTTCGGGCTGATCTTCGGTTTCGTCAACTTCAGGGACTTCAGGCTCCGGTGTGATGTCGTCGATAGAGGCGAGAGTATACTGGGTGAAACGCTTTCCTTTTGCCTTGAACGATTTCAGGGCGATAAACTCCTCTGCATCCACCTCCATATCAGGGCGCACCTCATCGGCTCCGCCGAAATGCACGAGCAGACGTGGAGAGACCTTGTCGGTGAGCAATATTATGTCGCCACCCTCCTCATCGGAGCCTACGAAATGCTGCGGCTTCGTAGAGACCTCAAACTTGAAACGTTTAAGATAAGGAAAACCGAGAGCCTTGTCGAAGAGCACGAGCGTCCATATCTTCTCCGGGTCGAACTTCTCTATGCGGAGTATATTGTCTTCATAATGGTTGGTGTCGGAATAGGAACTCGTGAAGAAATCTCCGTCCTTGGTGATTATCAACACCTTGTCGTCACCCTGGAACACACCGAGACTTTCGCCGCGACGGTCATAATTGAGACGTATCACATCGCGGTCGAACCATACCTCGCGACCGCCGAGAGTAGATGTGCCCTTCTTCTCCATGCTCACGCTCTTCACCTTGAACTTCGTCACAAGGTTGCCGAGCGATTCCTTGCCCTTGATAAGCTGGTCGGCAAAGTTGATGGTCAGCTCTTGATTGCGCGGACGGCGTCCGGACTCATTCGGTTCATCCATCAGGGTGACACGCACGGTCTCCGCTTCACCGTTAGGGTTGGCGGTGAGCCATTCCACACGGCTTCCCGGCAAGCCCTTGGTCATGTCGTAATCTTTCTCGCGGGTTAAGCCCGTTATGAAGAAGCGCTTCATGTAGTAGTTTCCACCCTTGCCGTTGCGATAAATCACATTATAGATGGTGCGCCGGTCGTTCTTCTTAAATATGCCTATATGTATAATCTTGTTGCTCTTGGCTTTGCCTACATATAGTTTGTCGCTGACACGGACTATCTTATAAGTTCCGTCGCGATAAATCACCAGCAGGTCGTCGATATCGGAGCAAGTGAAAAGGAACTCGGCATCCTTGAGAGCCGTGCCGATAAACTGTCCCTCAGCATCGAAATAAAGGCGACGGTTGGCCTCCGCCACTTTGGTTGCCTCGATTGAGTCGAAGCTGCGCAGGGTGGTGAGACGCGGGAAATGCTGGCCATACTTTTCTTTAAGATGCAGATACCAGCGTTCGGTGGTCTCATCAATATGCTCGATATCGTGAGCGAGGCGTTCGATATCCGCGCCGAGACGTGCAATCTTCTCATCGGCCTTGGCTGCATTAAATTTGAGGATACGCTGCATCTTTATTTCCCAGAGCTTCAGGAGGTCATCATCGGTAATCTCGCGATAGAAAGAGGGCTTGAAGGGTTCGAAGAGCACGTTAAGACGGGCTATGGCATGCTCCATGTCGGGAGCATCCTCGATTTGCTTATCCTTATACATGCGCTTCTCTATGAAGATTTTCTCGAGCGAAGCGAAGAGTCGGCTCTCCTCGGCTTCATCGAGAGCGAGGCGGAGCTCGCGGCGCAATATGTCGCGGGTGCGATGCACAGAGTCGCGCAGCAATTCGGTGACGGAGAGGAACTCCGGCTTGTTGTCGCGGATTACGCAGCAATTTGGCGATATCGACACCTCACAGTCGGTGAAGGCATATAGTGCATCAATGGCCTTATCTGAGCTCGAACCGGGTATGAGATGCACCACAATGCGTGCATCTTTCGAGGTATTGTCGTCAACTTTGCGCACCTTGATTTTACCCTTCTCCATGGCGGAGAGGATAGAAGAGATAAGCGTGGAAGTGGTTTTACCAAAGGGCAATTCGGTGATGACGAGCGTCTTATTATCAATCTTCTCGATTTTCGCACGCACCTTTACAGAGCCTCCACGCGCACCGTCGTTATATTTTGACGCATCGAGCAGGCCACCGGTGGGGAAATCGGGAATGAGCTTGAACGGACGGTCGTGCAGACAATCTATGGCTGCATCGAGAATCTCATTGAAATTATGGGGCAACACCTTGGAAGATAAGCCCACGGCGATACCCTCCACTCCTTGCGCAAGCAGGAGCGGGAACTTCATAGGGAGAGTCACAGGCTCCTTGTCGCGGCCATCATAGCTGGGTGTATACTCAGTGATTTTGGGCGAGAAAGCCGTTTCTATGGCAAATTCTGACAGACGGGCCTCGATGTAACGAGGAGCTGCGGCAGAGTCACCGGTGAGTATATTACCCCAGTTACCCTGTGTATCGACAAGCATCTGCTTCTGACCGAGCTGTACGAGGGCATCACCAATTGAGGCGTCGCCATGCGGATGGAAAGCCATGGTGCGCCCCACAATGTTGGCCACCTTATTGAATCGGCCATCATCAAGACGCTGCATGGTGTGCAGAATGCGACGCTGCACAGGTTTCAGACCATCCTCAATGTGCGGCACCGCACGCTCGAGAATAACGTAAGAGGCATATTCGAGATACCAATCGCGAAACATGCCTGAAAGTACAGTTTTTCTATCAGTAGGAAGCTGCTTGTCCATCAAAGTTCAGTTAATAATGAATAATGAATAATATTATAGCATCCGAAATTATTCACTATTAATTATACATTTATTAGAAAAGTGGAAGGGTTGAGTTTGAGTCGATATATTTGCGGCGGAATTCGGAGTCAGACATGCAGAGCATCATAATGCCCTGGATGAAGGTTATGATTTCCCAGGCACCGCAGGTCACTATGCTGAGCAAGATTGTGATGAAGCCTGCGCCCACCTTGCCCATGATGAAATATTGCACGCCGAAATATCCGAAGAGCATCGCCATTATGCCGCACAAGATACGCTTGGAGTCAGTCTGATAGTCCTGCTGAGACTCATTGCGGTGAAGCATCTCCATGAGTTCGGGATATGAATATAGGGGAGCCCAGTTTACACCGTCGGTGCTCACGGAGCTGTTGGCATTTACTGAATAGGCGAACACCTGGTGGGCGCTCATAGGGCCAATCACCTGGCCGTTGATTGTGATGAAATATTGCATATGTCCTAATTTTTAAGATTAACGTGAGGCGAGCATCTCGTCGCGGCGGCGCAGGGCGAGGTCCTGATGTTCGACATCTCCCCTGTTGGCAAAGGGGTTGATGCTTATGCCGCCTCGCGGCATAAAACGGCCTTCCACCTCGATGTAGCGCGGGTCCATGAGCTCCCAGAGGTCGTTCATGATTATATTTACCACATCTTCGTGGAAGTCTCCATGATTGCGGAAGCTGAAGAGATAGAGCTTCAGGCTCTTGCTCTCCACCATGCGTTCGCGCGGTATGTATGATATGTAGATATGGCCGAAGTCCGGTTGGCCGGTCATAGGGCAGAGTGTGGTGAACTCCGGGCAGTCGAATCTCACCACATACCGGTTCTCGGGATGCTTGTTGACAAAAGTCTCGAGCATCTGCGGTGCGTAGTTGTCACTATATTTTGTGCCGGCGTTGCCAAGGAGGGTCACGCCTTCGAGTTCTTTTTCTGTTCTCATCTTGCTTTATATTAGCGAATGTAAGAATATATATCTGTAAGAATATATCAGCGTATGTAAGATTCAATAAGAGAAGCCTTCTTCTGAGGTTCAATTCGTATGCCCCTTGCAGAAGCCGGAATCAGCAGTATGTCGCCCCTTCCGATTTCTTCAGTCTGACCATTGCATGTCACCGACGCGTTGCCGCTCTTGCATACAATCAGCGCGAATGTATCAAACTCCGTATAGTCGCGAATCACGCCATAGTCAGTGTCGAGTATGTTGGTGGTGACGGGGAGTCCGTCGGGATGAATATTCTCTATGTCGACAAAATCCTCCTTGCCATTGTCGGTGATGCGGATGCGCAAGGGGAACACGTCGCCATAACGGAGCAAATTGCGTTTACCCATAAGAGCCTCCCCATAGCGGTCAATCAGCAGGGGGAGGGAGAGAGGGGTATCATCGCCGGCCACGACAGTCAGGCCATCAAGCCAACCGTCGGCAGAGTCTATCACAGGTCTTAATTTCCACATTTTATTAGCTGAACCTAAAAGCAGGCTCATATGTTTTACAATTGTGAATGTCAGAGGGCATCCGCAAACAAAGATAATAAAAATTTAATAAAAAAGCAAAATGAACGACAGATTAGATGCAGAAGAGCGCAAAGAGCTTCCTACCTCGGAGTTCGGACTTCCGGAGCGCCGTGAATACCCCATGCCCGATGCCGCGCATGTGCGGGCAGCTGAGGCATATTTCCGCTATTGTCCGGAAGATATGCGCGAGGAGTTGGCACGCAACATATTGAAATTCGCAGCACGTTATGGCGTGACGATACACAGCCCTGTTATTCTTCAATATAAAGAGTAGGGTCTTGCAAGCCTGCGAGTTGGAATGCCTCGCGGCGCTCGGAGCAAGTGCCGCAACGTCCGCAGTGCCTCTCCCCTCCCTTGTAACAGGAATATGTGAGCGAATAGTCCACACCGAGCCCGGCACCGCGCTTCGCGATGTCGGCTTTTGTTATGTCGGTGTAAGGTGCGATGAGCGACACGCCGTCGTAAGTGCCTTGCTGCATGGCCTTGTCCATAGCCTCCACAAAACCGTTTCTGCAATCGGGATATATCGCGTGGTCACCGCCATGGTTGGCTATCAGCACATGCTTGAGTCCGCGGCTCTCGGCGAGGCCGCAGGCCACGGCGAGCATAATCCCATTGCGGAAGGGCACCACAGTGCTCTTCATGTTTTCATCATCATAATTGCCTTCTGGTATGTCGTCGGCGCCCGACAGCAGTGAGCTCTCGAAATATTTGCCCATAAATTCGAGCGGTATCACGATATGCTCTATGCTGAGCAATGCGCATTGCTTGCGGGCACACTCTATCTCGCGGACATTATGGTTAGATCCATAATCGAAAGTCACGGCGAGTGCAATCCTGTGCTTATATTCATGCATGAGGGTGACTGAGTCCATGCCTCCCGACACCACTATCACGCAATCTTTCTCCTTATCTTCCATTTTATAGGTCGCGCACAAAGTATATGTGCATTTTAATGTGATTTAATTTTGGTTGA
>CAJTYC010000021.1 GCA_910584185.1 uncultured Muribaculaceae bacterium | reverse complement strand
TCCCCGATAAAATCAGGGATTAAACCGATGTGTCGCGGAGTTTGGGCCGTTTACATTGAGATATGAATATATCGCGATACTTCTATGGCTCTCTATCGATGTTGATACTTATCTTCATGTCGGTCTACATAGCAACCTATGGAGGTATCAAAATCTATCCGTCTCTGCCTATACAACTGTGGTCAAATCAATAATGTTTTCTGATTTTAAGCCGTTTCCCAACCGTTCCATAAAGTTTCCCAACATTGCTCAACATTTCTTTCCGCAGATTCTATTGTCGTCTTGACTTTCTTGATGAACGCCTGTTCACTGCTGCAAGGTATGTGGTATGCAGCATCAAATCAGATTTGCTGCATACCACCCTTGCATGATATATCCGGAAGAACTCCAAAGCCCCTCATCCCATCGGCTTTTTTCATTGCCATATCCAAATAAAAAAAGAATCTGCCATGAAAAATAATTTTCGGGCAAAACGACTTTGGAGTTTTGCTACCCTTCTACTTGCAAGGGTTATCGGGCACCAATCAGGTTTCCAGTGCCCGGTAACATACCTTGCAAAGTCAATGTTGACTTCAAAAAAATGACGTAACCACTGGCATATTATATGTTTCACAACAAAATCTTTGAATAATTCGGCGATTTGTGGTAAATTTGCAGATAACATCAAAAAATTGCCCCATGTCGACGGACACAACAGATATAGAAATTGAGCGTATCAATCGGTTGAAAATAGTTTTAGCTGAAAAGAATCGTAAAGGTAAGTGGCTCGCAGAGCAATTAGGCAAAAACGAGGCCACAATCTCCCGATGGTGCTCAAATACTGCACAACCCTCATTGGAAATGTTGGTTAAGATAGCATATGTATTGGGAGTTAATCCGAGAAGTTTGATATATGACAGCAATGACGATTGATTATGGCAAAATTCGCGACAGGTGATACAGTTATAAATCTGCAAACAAACCAAAAGGGAGTTGTTTGTGAGGTATGCCCTCCTGCACGGGGAAGGCAGTTGTATCGTGTGCGATTCAATGATTCCGTTGAATCTTGTTTGGAACAATTTCTTGACGGGTTCTTTGAGATTGAGAATCCTTTTGAACGTGTGCGCAAGGGTATATATGGCAATCGTGACCAATTCGTATTGGTTAATACCACTTACAAGATCAATAATTCCAACAACAATACCATCTCATCCTTAAAAGCGTCAAAAACTTTATTTAAGGCATATCAGTTCAAGCCATTGCTGAAGTTCCTTAATTCTCAGACAAGAAGAATTTTAATTGCCGATGAAGTCGGACTCGGAAAAACAATTGAAGCGGGGCATGTTTTGCTGGAATTAAAGGCAAGAGGTGAGTTCAAAACGGCACTTATCGTATGTCCTAATTCTCTTAAAATCAAATGGCAAACAGAGTTAAGTGAAAAATTTGGGTTAGACTTCAAGATATACGAATCGCTTAACGATGCTGTTGAGGATATGAAAGCCCATCCGCAGAATGCAAGAGGCATCCTCAACTACGAAAAAATCAGAGCAAAACGGAAAGACGATAAAAAGGAGTCAAAGAAAAACGCGGAAGACACTCCTACTAATATATTGATAGATTATCTTCACACGGGACAAAGAAAATATTCTATAGTTCTATGTGATGAAGCACATAAAATGAGGAATAATGAGACACAGACATACAGGGGAATGTCCGAAATTCTTCAATATGCCGATGCCGCAGTATTTTTGACGGCAACCCCAATTATGCTCGGTGAAGATGACCTATACAATTTGCTTCATCTTCTTGAACCAATCTATTATGACAATCGGGAGGTTTTTAGAAATCTTATAAATTCCAATAGGCCTTTTATTAAGGCTATCTCAATGCTTAACGCAAATGAGTCCCTCCAAGACATTAAAGAATTGTTGTCCAATGGTAAAATTATAAAGGTTCATACGATTGGCGACAATTATTCTTACCATTCCTCTGAAAAGGTTTCCGTTGTCTATAAGGGGATTCCCCTGTACGAAAAGATATTACGACTTTTGGATGAACAGGATTCTCCGGAGTTGAGAGCTCAACTTCAGAATGATATTTCTGGAATGAGTTCCATAAACAATGTCTTTTCAAGAACGCGAAAGCGAGAGGTGTCGACCGATGAAAGACAGCAAACAGAACGTAATGCACATAAGTGTTTCGTATCTCTGGAGTCAGAAGAGAGAGAAATCTATGATGAAGTAATAGATGACTACATCGAGAGTAAGGGGGGCATTGATTTTGATGAATATGGAGATGAGGTTCTGCCACGCGGAGCAATACTTGGATTGATTCAACGTAAGAGAATGGTTGCAAGTAGTGTCCATGGATACCGTCTATATACAGAGTCCAATTATGATGTGGACACATATTGCCGTATGGTAGAAGGGGAAAGTGCTCTTAAAGATGCCAAAATTGATAAACTGATAGATATTGTCAATGGTGTAAGGAAAGCCGGGGGAACTAAACTGATCCTTTTCTCCATATTCAAATTCACTGTCAGGTATCTTGCCATAAGGCTAAAAAAACTCGGTTATACTGTCTTCGCTATACATGGCGACATTAAAGAGCGGGAGGTGGTAATCAAGCAATTCCAAAACTGCGAAATGTTTGCGATACTTTTGTCAACAGAGGTGGGTTCGGAAGGTCTTGATATGCAATTTTGTTCGCATCTGGTCAATTATGATTTACCATGGAATCCTATGGTTGTTGAGCAACGAATCGGACGTATTGACAGATTTGGACAGAAATCACCTAAAGTACACATCTACAATCTTGTTGTGGCCAACTCTATTCAAGAAGTAATTTATACTCGTCTTCTTGAGCGCATTGGTGTTTTTCAGGGAGTTATTGGAGACTTAGAAATGATTCTTGAAGAAAATGGAGAGACCATACGCCAGTTGGAGAGGGACATCTATGGAATGAAGCTTTCAATGGCGGAGCAAGAGAAGAAAGTTATAGACTTGGCTAAAGCATTTGAGACGCAGAAGATTCAACTCAATCAGGTTGAAGAAGGAATGACGAATGCGTTGACAAATGATGTATATTTTCAGAATGAAATCCGAAAGATTCGTTCCCATAGACTTTATGTAACTGAGGAGGAACTCAAAAACTATATTAGAATGCTTATAAACGAGCATCTAAAAACGTGCGTTTTTGAAAGAGTTGATGATAGAAGATTTTCAATCGCTGTTCCCAAGAGTTCTCCAAAAATCATTAACAATTTCCTTACCGCAAAGCAACCCATAGGGGATGACTTTGAGGATTTGTTTAGAACATACAAGCAACGTATCAGTGAGGATTTTTTAGAACACGGCAATCGTCTGTTTACATTCGACCAAGATTACGCTTTTGAAAATAAGGATGTTGACTATGTAAATATTTATAATCCCATCGTAATTGCAGCTTCTGTATATTTCAAAGAGGCTATTTCTTCAATCGGCAATACATTTCAATTAAAATATAAATTGCCGGAGGGAATGGCGTTAAATCGCGGAGAATATTTCATGGCCATTTATACAGTTAAGACTCAAAGAGATATTCTTGGGAAAAAAGTGTGTTCTGAAACACTCGTCCCGGTGTTATATGATGTAACTGGAGATTACACAATAACAGATGCCGACTTAAATTTGAAGGTGTTTGGTGAGATACAAGACAATGCCTTTAATGTTACAGCTGACGACGGGCAACTAAACATGGCAGACGAAAGATATTCCAATATGGAAAGTGATTTTACGTTATATATATCCGAATACATAACTGATATGAAAGAGGATATGGCTATTAGAGATGAGTCTCAAAAGGAACTTTTTATCCGTCAGTTAAATGAATATTTTGCGGCGCGTATAGATAAGGAAAAGAAAAATATTACTGATGCAGAATTTAATATTGAATGGATATCGAGTAATATGAAAAAGGAAAAGAATCAGGCAAAGAACATTCTTAGGCTCGCAGAAAACCGTCTGAAGATGCTTGAAAAAGCTAAAGAAGAGGCTATATCAAAAGCAAATGCTACTGTTGCACCTGAAATATCAAGTAATTTAGTATCATTGAATCGTATCATAATCTATTGAGGCATGGCTATAACAGTTGGACTTGATTTTGGGACTCATCAGACTAAAGTCTGTATTGAGAACTCGGATGACCCTAATCGTAAGACATATGAATTTATGGATTGGGGCAGTCATAATTATGTATTGCCATCTACCATTCAAATTAACAAGGACCGCACTCTATGTTATGGCAGCATTGATATGGGTAATGTCTTAGTTGGTAAAAAGAAAAAGTATCGTGAAAATCCCGGTACTTTAATTCTACCCAATGAACCGACAATGCCTGTGTTGGTGGAAATTGAAGAGCCTGTTATGCCACCTGTACCTATATATGAGTATATTACGGATCACGGACTTAAATGTACATTCCCAATGACTGATTTATATGGAATTGGAAAGCCTCTTCCTAAACGAGAAGATTCTAAGAATCAAGTGAAGGCATGGAAGAAGAAATGTAAAAAAATAAATCAGGAATATCAGAAACGATTGACCAAATGGAAACAAATTGGTCCTTCTTTTGGACTACCCAAACCTCAACGTCCGGTTTTGCCTCCTATACCCGAATTCTCAGACCAGCAAAATGAAGGGATAGATGATATTAATCCCAATATGATTGCGTCTAAAGAACAGATTGCTGAATATAACAGGTGGAAGGTGAAATGTGACTTATTACGTTCATCCCACAAAAAAGCCATAGCCCGTAATAACGATGAATTGAAACGTTATAATCACAAGCATCAATTATGGGTAGATGAATGTCGTCGCTTACAGAGTGTACATGATATACGTGTTAAACAGTATCAAGAATCTCTTGTTGAATATCCAATGGTGTTTCGATATTTCAAGCAGGCCACATTCTCTTCATATAATTGGGATTATCAAATTGAGGCAAAAGATTTGTCAGTCTTATACCTCGCCTACATTATTTTCAAATTGGAAGAACGATTTGGAAATAATTTCGCTATTCAGATGGGTATTCCCGCGAGTGAGAATACGTTTAGAAAAATAAAATCATTCGCGTCCGGATTGCTGATTCAAGCTATCCGGCTTGTTGAAGAAGTATTTGAGAATGATTTCGATAGATTCATAAGTACACCTTATGATGAGCTTATTGAATTAATCCCGACCTTTGAATATTCAGATAGTTTGAAATATCAATATGGCATTATGATTCTACCTGAAGCATATGCCTCGTTGCGTTCCGTAACTTCCAATGGACGTATTCCGCGGGGAATGAGTCTGATGCTTGACATAGGAGGAGGTACATCTGACTTATCTTTCTTTGTGATTGAAGAAAATGGGGAACCTCATGTGTATCACTTTGAATCTATACCCAAGGGTCTTAATTACTTTTTGGAATATGGAGAAAATAAGATTGCGGATTTTTCAGTCAAGAAAGAATTGAAGGATTTAACCCCTGCCGTATTCTCAAAGGCCTATAAAGATTATAAAACACTGATAGATCGAATTGTAAAGAGTCTGACTAATTTTTTGCACGATGACACAATCTCTCGTGGATTCAGCAAACATTCATTCACTTATGCTATCCAGAATCGGCCTGTGATTTATACCGGTGGAGGTTGTTCTGATATTCGGATGCGAAAACCAGTCTTGGATTTTACGGATGTAATCTATCTTGACAAAAGCATTCTTAGGATCCCCAATGTAATCAAAGAACAGTTTGTAAATATCCCGTATTCAATTATGGCAACATCATTCGGTTTGTCTATATCTCTCATGTCAGATGATATTCAGATTTCTAAAAAAGAGGAACTCTTTGCAAAATATACCAAGGAAGAAAATAACCGATGGGATGCTCATCGGGAACATGGAATGTATGAAGATTAAACGTATGAAGCAATTATGATTATCGAAGATATACGGGCGTTGGTGGCGGCGGATGAGTCGCGGACTCTGGAGCTGAAGAAGACTACCGGCGAGCTGAAGGACGGTATGCACTCGGCGTGTGCTTTTCTGAATACGGAGGGTGGATGGCTGATTTTCGGTGTGGCGCCGAAGTCGCTGAAGATTGTCGGGCAGGAGGTGACTGACAAGACGCAACAGGAGATTGCGCAGGCTCTCGCCGGACTGGAACCGGCAGTGGATGTGCAAGTGGAGTATGTCGATGTGCCGGAGCATCCAGGACATAAGGTCATCGCAATGCACTTCGATGGCTGGGTGTGGGGCGAACGTCCACATACATTCCATGGTTGTCCTTATTATAAGGTTGAAAGTACAACGAAAGTTATGCCGCATGATATGTATGACGAGCGCATCCGGGCATATACACCGAAGTCATACGCTTGGGAATTACAACCTGCTGACGGAGTTGTAATGGAAGATCTCAACAAGCAGCGTATTGAAGGTTGCATACGAATGGGTGTCGAGGGAGGCCGTATTCCGGCGAGTGCTTTGACGGCGCCGATTGAGGAGATATTGTCAAAGTGGAAACTTGTGAAGAATGGTGTGCCGACAAATGGAGCGGCTATGCTTTTTTCCGACAAGGTGGATGAATATCCCAATTTTCAACTCAGACTCGCACGTTTCCTTGGAACAGATAAAGATGAATTCATTGATAACCAACGTGCCGAGGGCAGTTTCTTTGACTTGTTGGATGCCGGGATGGCGTTCTTTTTCAAGCATCTTAATCTCAGCGGCAGGATAACAAATCACAGCCTTCAACGCGAGGAGAGACTTGAGGTGCCATACAAAGCCTTACGAGAGGCTCTCATAAATTCACTTTGCCATCGCCAATGGGAGAGGTATAATCTCACCAACAGCATAGCCATATACGATGACAGAATCGAAATTGGCAATCCCGGTGTTTTTCCTCCTGAGATAACACCTGAGACCATCAAGAATCCGCATGACTCGTATCCGTATAATCCCAAGATTGCAGAGGCTCTATATCGCACCACTTGGCTTGAGAACTGGGGTACCGGTGCCAAGCGCATCATTGAGGCATGTCGCGAACAAGGAGTTGAAGAACCGACATGGCGATGGGCCGGCGGTTTTGTTTATGTGACCTTCAAACGGCCTTCTAAATCATCGTTAGAGGGTCATGCCCCTCAAAGCGGTCAAGGTACACAAGAAATCCTGGAAAGTTCATCAGAAAAGCAACATAGTTCACCGGGAAGTTCACCGGAAATTCTTGCGAGTACGCCGGAATTCACCAATAGTTCATCAGAAACCAAAGTTTTGATGTTGCTCAAATCTTATCCCTCTTTAACACTGGAGAAAGTTGCCTCATTGATAAAAATGACAAAGCGAGGGGTAATCAAAATAACTAACCGACTTCAAGAAAACGGAAGACTTAGTCGGAAAGGCGCAAACAAGAATGGGGAATGGAAAGTCAATGAATAAAATCGAAGACAATGGCAAAGAAGAAAACAGATAACGTGGAACTACTTCTGTCCAAACTCGACAAGAAGCAGCTTGCAAACTTCATACGTAAGGAATGTGCAAATGACGGACAGTTGCGGGATAGGTTCCTTGCACTCGGAGCAGGAACATTGTTTAAACCCAATCCGAAGACATATACATCACGGGTCGAGGATTTGATTGAGGATTATGCCGGACGGCATGGCTATATCGAATATCGTGCTACATTCGATTTCAATCGTGCGGTTTGTCGTATTCTTGATGAAGCCGCTGATGCTATGGCAAACCAGCAGTGGGAGGTCGCGATTGCTGTATTGTCAGGAGTCGCAGCTGCCGGTGATGATATTCTTAACAGTGGTGACGACAGTGCTGGAGAACTCGGTGGTATAGTAGATGAATGCTTCCAGATGTGGCACCAGCTATGTGAAGAGGAATCATTGCCGGAACAAATCAAATCAGAAATATTCGAAATGGCATTGACTCATTTCAACGAAGAAGACCTCAAAGGATGGGATTGGTGGTGGGATTGGATGGAAATGGCTATCGAGTTTGCCGATACTCTGGAAAGGCAAAACAAGATTTTCAGAGTTTTGGATGCAATCAAGCCACATGGTGATGATTGGAGTGCGAAGTATGATGCTCAGACAGCACAAAAGTACAAACTCGAACTTATGTCGAAATGCGGGACGCCAGAAGAACAATGCAAATTCATGTATGATAACGTTTCCAATCCAGACTTCCGCAAGCGACTTTTGCAGATGGCATGGGATAAAGGAGATTACGAAGAAGTGCTCCGACTTGCCAAGGACGGAGTGAATCATGATGCCGAATTGGTAGGATTGGTTTCAGACTGGCGGAAGTGGGAATATAAAGTCTATCGCGAAACCAACGACAAGGTGAATATGCTTCAGGTAGCTCGATATTTCTTTTTCCACGAAAGACGCTGGGGAGAAAAGGAATATTCAATGGAAACTATGTATTCGACATTGAAAGACCTTATTGCCCATAGCGAATGGAGCAAATATGTCGAGACTTTGATCAGCGAGGCGCAAGGGAAACGAGATACTGTGCGTCTGCTATATATCTTCACTCAAGAAAAAATGTGGGATAAGTATATGGATTACCTCCGCAAGAATCCTTCAACCTACAATATTGACGACGCTCCTAAGGAAGTAAAGAAACTATACAAGGATGAAATCATCAAGCTATACACGTCTGCGGTGAAAGCATTTTTCCAGAGAGCCGCCAATCGCGACTCATATCGTGAAGGAGTGGGCTTGCTGCGCAATCTAATAAAATACGGAGGCAAATCTGAAGCCGACAAAATTATAATCGAGCAGAGGACAAGAACACCACGCCGCCCAGCCCTCATAGACGAGTTATCCAAATTGTGAAGGAATTTTCAACTTTCCACTTGCACTATGGATTCGTAAAATCCGTTATATTTGCAGCGACAAGATGAAGAGCATCGTGTGACGACAGCGAAATTGTGGCCGAGGTCGGACGCAAATTTCCGAAGAACGCAGAAGTCTATACAAGGTTCAAACGTTGGACTTAGCGGAGATAGCTGTTTCAAATCATTGACAGAAAGGATATTCCCGATGTGAATTTTTCCTAAGTGGGACCTTATTAAAAAGGGTTGTCGGTTTCGGGAAAGAGAAATGGGCATAGTCGGAGTATTCCCTAAATCCTACAATGATAACGCGCTCTCGCTTTTGAGGAACCCCGAACTCAGAAGCGTTGAATAGTTTGAATTTTATATGGTATCCGGCTCTCTCGAACTCTTGAATAATCATAGGAAACGCCTTTCCCTTGTTGGCAGACAACAACCCTTTGACGTTTTCTGCTATTAAGAAGCGCGGTTTCTTTTCTTTGAGGATTTTAACCATCTCAAAGAACAACATACCGCGTTCGTCTTTATAGCCAAGGCGAGGAGGATTCTGAGCGGATATGGAAAATGACTGACAAGGGAAGCCACCGATGAGAACATCGAAATCAGATAGTTTGGAAATCTCCAAACTACGAACATCCATAACTTCGCAATGTGGCTGAAGTTATGATTGTATATCTGCGTACAATAAGGGTCGTTATCTATGGCCTTGACTATTTCAAAGTCAAGTTCGGGGTAGTTTTGACCAAGATAGTCAAAACCGCCGAGCAGACCTAAATCCATGCCGCCGCAGCACAAAAAAGAGAGGTGACTTTTAATCTTGTTGCAAATGCTCATTACGTCCCCTAATCCATAGAGAAGAGATGGGCTGTCAATGTCAAGCCACTGCAAAAGGGTAATTATGCGAGAATAGCGGTTGGTCGCATAGAAAGTATCAATAGTTGTGCGCCCGGCACCTGTAACAAAACATATAGGTTCGTGGTGGGAAATACGGTTGCGCAGATTGTTGATGTAATCAAGTTCTTGGAATATATATGTGTTATTGTAGCGTTGGGTTCGGGTAGAACGCGGTTTATTGGGAAAAATCCGAAGTGGCGTATGAGAGAGACTTTTTCAGTGCCCTCCCTTAGTGTCGGGTTGTACAACCGTCCGCGATTGCAGGTAACGCCCAGAGGTTCTCCCCCCCGCGACCGCCATTTTTGTGTGATGGGCTCTAAGTATGAAAAGTGTGAGAGTAATCACATTTTTCGTATGAATATTGTGATTACTCCCACATTATATTGCGTCTTGGGTCAGAGCAGGCTGAGGATTTCGTCGGGCGAGGAGACGATGTTTACGGCGCAGGCTTTGCGCAGTTCCGACACGGGGCGGAACCCCCAGGTCACTCCCACGGAGTCCACGCAGGCCCGGCGCGCCGTCTCTATGTCTACCGCCGAGTCGCCCACCATCAGCACTTGCTGCTTCGGGGTGGGGTGGTCGCCCAATATCGCGAAGATTATCGACGGGTCCGGCTTGCGCGGGCAGCCGGGTTGTTCGCCATGTATCTCCTCAAAGTCGATGTCGGGGAAGAAGTGCCTGATGATCTTGTCGGCCGCCTTCTGATATTTGTTGGTCGCCACGGCTATTTTCACGTCGCGCTCCTTCAGTGAAGCCAACAGTTCCGGTATGCCGGGATATGGCTTCGTGGTGTCGGTGCAATGCTCATCATAATATTCCCTGAAGTCGCAAAGCAGGCTGTCAATCATACCCTCGGAGGCATCGGGGGCCGCACGCTCCATCAGCTTGCGTATGCCGTTGCCCACCATGTAGTTGTATGATGACAACGGGTGCTCCATCAGCGCTTTCTTCTTCAATGCGTAGTTGCAGGCGTTGCCGAGATCGGAGATGGTGTTGAGCAATGTGCCGTCGAGGTCAAATATCACGAATGTCTTCATGTCGGGAGTCTTTTATTCAGTTTTGAATTTTTCAGCTTCCTATCCAGTCCTAATAGGAGACATTATATTAACGTATAAAACGTCAGAATGGATATCCTATGGAGAAGTGAAATGAGTGGTCGCGATGCCAGCGAGGGTGAATCAGCGGCCACGGCTCCTCGCCCATGGCCGGATTGTGCGCCTTCATGCCCAAGTCAAATCTTATCAGGAAGTAGTTGAAATCGAGGCGTATGCCGAGTCCGTAGGCAGCCGCGAATTCCTTGTAGAATGAGTTGAATCGGAATGCTCCATAAGGCTGGTCTTTGTAGTCGCGTATGGTCCATATATTGCCCATGTCGACAAAGAGGCCGGCCTCAACCACCCAGAAGAGCTTGGCGCGATATTCCAGGCTGAGGTTCATGCGTATGTCACCGCACTGTATCATGAAGTCGCTTATGGAGTTGGTGCCCGGATAACGCCCCGGCCCTAAGGTGCGCACATCCCAGCCCCGCACGCCGTTGGCCCCGCCGCCGTAAAATCGCTTCTCGAACGGCAGCACATAGCTGTTGCCGTAAGGCACACCGACACCCAGGCCGGCATAGCAGGCTATGGCGTTGCGCCGGTCGAAGGTGTGGAGATACGAGAAGTCTCCATCCACGCGAAAGTATTGCGAATAGCGGATGCCGAACACCTTGTAGGGATGCTCGTGAAAGTGCCTTTGATGATTCACGGCGCGGCTTATGCCGAAGAGCAGGTTGCCCGCTGTCTCGGTCTGTACGCGCAGCGTCACTATGTCTTTCATGCGGCGGGGATTGTATTGCTGCGGTCGCCGCTTGTTGGTGTAGTAGAAGTTGAAGCCGAGCCGCATTATGAAGTGGTCTTCGTAGCTGTATCGCAACAACGGGTTGTCGGGAGCTATCTTGTCGAGGAAGTCACCTATGCTGTTGGGCAGGTACACGTAGTTGATGTCGATTGGGGTCAGCGTGTATCGGTAGCGTGAGTTGCGGCGTGTCCATCGGTAGCTCCAGCCGGCTGTCGATATGATGCGTGTGAACTCCGGCCGTTCCTGATAGGTCATGGAGAGGTGCAGCTCGGTCGAGGCCTTGATGCGTCGCTTGAATCTCTCTTTGAGCAGCGGTGCCTTGAATTTGGGAAATGTTATGGAGGTTTCAAGTCCATATTCCATGAAGCGGTTGTGTATGAAGCCTTCGAGCTTCCCGGTTATGGCCTGATAGCTGCCTCGCAGCTTAGCGTTGAATGTCTCTGACCCTTTCCATGCGTTGCGATGGGTGTAATTGATCGCTGCCGCCACCCCCAAGTCCCCCTCCGAGTTGGTGCCCTCAAGCTCGAGCGAGATGGCCTGCGAACGGTTGGGGCTGAGCAATATGTAGGCATCCACAAGCCCGGTGTCTCCGATTTTGCCGGCCGGCACAAGCCTTATTTGTGAGAATTTGACTATCTGCAGCCTGCCTAAGGCCTCGTAGGTATTGTCTACGTCGCGCTGCCTGAATGGCTCTCCGCTCTTCAGGAAGCAGTTCTCATAAAGCACCGATGGGCGCAGATATTTCTTCTCGCCGTAGAGTATTGTGATATCTTTATAATGCACGGTGTCGTTGGCCACGTAGCTGCGCAGCGGCATGTCGGCGGTGTTGTCGTATGAGGTGATGTATGTGATGTTTCGCACCAAATATCTTTGGTGAGTCGATATGTTATCGCTATTGGTGGCCTCATATGGCGGGTTGAGCTTCATGGTCAGCTCTACACCTTTGGAGCCGGCTGTGGTGTCGGCGTTGAACGATATGAATTCCTTTGAAAATGCCCAGTAGCCACGGTTGCGGAGCCTCTCGGTGATCCATTCGCGCTGGCTCTCGAGTTCGTTGCGGTCGATTCGGCTGCCCCTGCGTATCACAAACCTGTCGGAGTCGCGCATCACGAGTTGCCGCAGCGTGTCGTTGGGAAATTCATATATCACGGTGTCTACAACATGCGGCGCTCCGGGGTGAAGCCCATAGTTGAGCTTTATCTTGCGCCTCTGCTTGTCGAACATGGAGTCCACGCTCACCGTTGCCCCCAGATAACCTGCATTGCGCATCGCCCTGAGCAATTGTGTGGAGTCTGACGCTGTCGATTCTTTGGAGTATATCACCGGCGCCTCGCCAAGCTTGCGCACCCATTTGTTCCACCATTTGGTGGAGTCATTGCCGCTCATGTTGTAGAGGCCGAGCCTGAGTCTGGCCATATGCAGCATGCGGTTGTTGGGACGCTGGCGCACGTAGGTCATCATCTCCTGCCTGTTGAGCGCCTTGGTGGAGTCGTCGATAGTTATCATCACATCGTCGAGCAGATATTGGCCCATGGGCACATGCCGGGTGGGCGAGCATGACCACATGGCCATTCCCACCAGCATTATTCCCATCGCTCTCTTTAATCTCCTCATATTCGCGAACTGATTGTAGCCGTCGGTTTATCGTTTCTTGCCAAACTCTGGGTCTATCCTCACTTTCATGCACACGGCGAAGGTCGCCACGCAAGAGAGCATCACGAGCCAGAAGAAGTTGACGTAGCCTTGCGGCCCTCCCATGCCGAACAGGTCGTAGCTTGCCAACACATCGTGCAGCCAACCGGCCGCCATGCCGGGCAGCATCATGCCCAAGGCCATGAAGGCGGTGCAGAAGGCATAGTGCGAAGTCTGGCTCTCGCCTCGGCTGAAGTATATGAGGTAGAGCATAAAGGCGGTGAAGCCGAATCCGTAGCCAAATTGCTCGAGGCCGATGGCTGTGCATATCACTATAAAGTTGTCGGGCTGCATCATGGCGAGCAAGCAGTAAAACACGCATGGGAGCGTGAGGCTCAACGCCATGGGCCAGAGCCAGCGCCTAAGCCCTCCGCGCGATATCGCGATGCCGCCCAATATGCCGCCGGCAAGCAGAGCCACGACTCCCACTGTGCCGTTTACGAATCCTATCTCGGTGGTGCTCAGACCCAGCCCTCCGTCGGCTATGGAGGCTTTGAGAAATGGCTGCACAAGTTTTACGCAGAGTGCCTCGGGGAGTCTGTATAGCAGCATGAAGGCAAGCGCCGACCAGATGTGTGGCTTGCCGAAAAATGTGACGAATGTCATGGCGAAGTCGCGCACGATTGTCTTGGGCGTGACTCCCGGGGTGGGCTTGTCGCTCTTGGCCTTGGGCATGGCCCAGAGGTGCCATACGAACACTCCTAAGAAGAAAGCTGACAGCGTGAGGAATACGATGCTCCAGGCCAAAGGCACATCGCCCAAGCCGGTCTCGAGCTTGCCTGCCATAATCACGAGCCCCCCTTGCCCTATCACGCTCGCTATGCGATAGAAGGTGGAGCGCACCCCCACATAAGCAGCCTGCTCATGGCTGTCAAGTTCGAGCATGTAGTAGCCGTCGGCAGCGATATCGTGTGTGGCGGAGAAAAATGCCATCAACCAGAAGCAAATCAGTGTGCCGGCAAAAAACATTGAGGTGGGGAGCAACAGGCCGACAGCACCCATTGTGGCGGCGATGAGCAGCTGCATGGCGAGTGTCCATGAGCGTTTGGTCTTTATCAAGTCGACAAACGGACTCCAGAATGGCTTTATCACCCAGGGCAAGTAGAGCCAGCCGGTGTAGAAGGCCATCTCGGCCAACCCTATGCCGAGGTTGGTATACATCAGCACGGTCAGCACGTTCACCGCGAAGTAGGGGAGTCCCTCTGCAATATAAAGCGTGGGGATCCATGCCCATGGTGTGCGCCTTCTCTTTTCTTTAGTGCCTTGTTCTGCCGGCTCTATGTTGTCGCTCTTATTCAGTTCTGTCATTATTGTCGTTTTCTTTTCTATCAAATGTCGAGTTCTCCAATCCGTGTGCCGGGATAGTAGAATCTCAATATCTCTTCACAATCCTTCCCTTCGTATGCCATCCGCGCAGCACCGATCTGGCAGAGTCCCACACCATGCCCCCAGCCGTGGCCCTGCAGTCTGAAGGCGTCAGCTGTCTTGTCAACGTCAAACCATGAGCTTTTCAAGCAATCAGCCGAGAGAAGCCTGCGTATCGCGAGTGTCTTGCCGATGGTCACCTTTCCCTCACTGCCTGTTATTTTGAGTTTGGTGATTCTCCCAGATTTCCCTCGCTCGATTGGCGTGAGGTGTAATATGTTGCCCAAATCTCTTTTGTAAATGTCCTGAACCCTCTCTCTTAGTTCTTCGCTATTTACATCTGATTCCCAATCATGGAAGTCACAGGTGGTCTTGTCGTAGCCTTTGAGTGAGGTGCGGAGCATCTCTTCGCGCTCGTTTTCGGGCATACGGCTCAAGTCGCACCATGGGTCTGCTTGCGCCACAAGGTAGTGAGGGTCTTGCTCGGCCCAGCAGCTTGAGAATATCTCCGTCATGCCTCCGCAACATTTGCTGAAGCGTGCGTCTGCCACGCAGCCATCCTTGTCTATCAGCACCAGCCCATGTGTGGCGCGCACTGCCTCCACACATCGTGCCACACATCCCTGAGCCATCTCTTCCGGCACACCCTGGTATCGCTGGCAATGGTCATCGCTGCAAACGTCGAAGCCATGGTGTGCATCCGATTCTTCCCAGCTTATCTCATTATTCTCTATATCGCAGACTACCTCATGAGTCGTAGCATCTGAGACTTTGACGCAAGCTGAAATCTTGCGCATAGCCCAGCTTCGCGATATTATGGCGTGGGCCTTGAGAAATTCTATAGGTGCCTCGGGGTTCATCTCGCTACCCACCACCGACTCGAGATAACGCTCCAACGGAAGCCTGTTTACCATATGTATATTGCCCTGAGGCGTGGGGAGCATCATGAAATCTCCGGCAAACTCTGCCTTGATGGTACGTTGCCAGTGGAATCCCTCGCCGATGAGCAGGTTGTGGAGCGTGAAGCCTCCTTGATGCTTGTTTATAATGGGCGCACCGTCGGTGATGAGGCCGACGCTTATCATAGTTTCGTCCTTATCAGGCTTACCGGCTTTTGCTTCAGTGGTGGGCTTCATAAAATATATGCTTGATTTGTTGGGGTATGGCTTCGGCATATGCCACATCGCCATATATGCGCTTGGCAATCTCTGCATCTATCTTGTCGAAGTCGCCTTGACGCGGCGCGATCATGAGTCCGGCCATGTCGA
This sequence comes from uncultured Muribaculaceae bacterium, assembly GCA_910584185.1. Taxonomy (GTDB): domain Bacteria; phylum Bacteroidota; class Bacteroidia; order Bacteroidales; family Muribaculaceae; genus Lepagella. Next base: position 14,869 of record CAJTYC010000021.1, on the reverse strand, counting down.
TGGCTCCGGGGCTTACCATTATGTCGGCAGCCGTGTTTCCGTAACAAGCCGGCCTGTGTCTGCGGCGGGGCACTATCGCCACTCTGAGCATACCCGTGCTGTCGATCCAGAAGAATGCGTTGAGCAGTCCCATATCCGGCTCTCCGCTCTCGGCATCTAAGCCGAAAGCCAGGCTCACCTTGCGCAGCCTCTCCATGCCGGCGACATCGGGTGTTACAATCAGGCTTATGAAGTGGAATGGAAGACTCAGACCTGACTCATCAGAAAAGAATACTCCCCCCTCTTCGTGGCGATGTTCTTTCTCGATAAGCCTCATCAGGGGCAGCTCGCCGCTCAGCACGCCTTGCGTATGCCGGTGGTCGGGGGCGGATGCTCCGGCGCGGGCGCCGTTGTAGAATATCACCAAGTCGGGCATCTCCTCGGCCATGGCAGCCATATCGAGCGGTATCGCCCCCTGGGGCGTGTGCGATTTGTGGGCCATGGTGAAATGCACGGGCAAGATGGGGTAGGGGTTCACGAGCAGTTCCCAGTCGCTGAGCATCGGGTTGTGCCAGCTTATCACTCGCTGTTCGGCGGGACGCTTGGCCGCGCATAAGAAGCATGGGCGGCTCTTGATGGTGGCTGTGTCTACCTTGGCCCCGGTCGATACGATGCGTGCCGGATTCAGTTGCAAGGCCGCGCCGAGATCACCGAGTTGAAGCGGTTTCCTCCGCGATTCCATAAGCCTGAAGAAGTTCTCGCGGGCCATGGGCCACGATGCGAGTTGCTCTTCTATCGCGCTGTTGATTTCCTCTGTGCTGAATGCCATTTTTGCTTAGATTTCGTTTTCTTCGATATCTTCGTCGTCATCCTCTTCGTCGTCATCGTCGTCATCTATTTCGAAATCCACATCCGAACCGAAAAGGTCGAACGGATCGAAAGGCAGGCCGGGCAGAAATCCATGCGAACGGGCCTCGTCGCTGTTCTGACGCATACGGGCGAAGAGTTCGAACGAGCGCACACAATCTTTATATGAGTTGTTGGCGTTGATTTTCTCTTGCGATAGTGCTGCATCGGAGTTTCCTTCCCATCGGCGGCATAGATAAAGCGGTGTGAATATGCGTCCCAAGCGCCAGTCGCGTGTGATGCGCAGGGCCATGGAGTAGTCCTCACCGTAGCTTACGTTGGGGAAGAGTATCTTTCTTGCCACCGGCGTGAAGAAAGCGCGTGGTGCACCGAGCCCGTTGATGCGCAGTGCATTGTTCGGGCCGTTCTCGTCGGTCCATTCGTCATGGCTTATTAGCCCCGGCGGAATTATGTTGCCGTCGAAGTCGGTGAGCATGTAGCTCCCTATCACCATAGCATAATTACCGCTACGAAATTTCTCAACTATCGTGGCCACCACGTCGGGTGAGTTGTAGAGGTCATCGGAGTCGAGCTGTATGGCAAACCGTCCGCACCGCGAGTCGAGCAAGGCGCGGTTCCAGCATCCGCCTATGCCGAGACGTTCATCCTCGCTCACCTTGATGAGCACGAGCCGCGGGTCTTCCACCTGCTCGAGGAGTTCACGTGTGCCGTCGGTGGAGTCGTTGTCGACCACTATCACGTTCATCTTGAAGTCGGTCTTTTGCGAGAGTGCGCTGTTCACGGCATCCATGATGGTGCGCACGCGGTTGCGCACCGGTATAATCACCGAGGCTTCCGCATCAAACTCCTCGCTGTCGTAGTCCACATCCTCACGCACCGACGTGTCGACTGAGCCTCCTATCTCGTTGAGGTGTGTAATCAGCGCCTGCTCCATCTGTCGCTGGTATTCCCGCTTGCGCGGGTCCACATAGTCGTGTTGCTTCTTGCCGCTATCGCGCAGGTCGGTCTGCGAGGCGGTGTATAGATATTCGGGCACCATGGCAATCATGCGGCCCATTGTGACGCGCAGGCGCAGCGCATACCATCCGCCGTCGAGCATCTTCGACTCCTCGGCCATATTCTCCGTCACGGCGAGCACGTCGGCTGCGTTGAGAAGCACTAACGAGCCGAAGTCAAAGTCATCGCGCAGCGAGCCGGGTTGGTAGTCGTTCACGGGGTGGTTGCGCAGAGTGCCGTCGGGCAGACGGTCGCGGAAGTAGGAGAAGGTGAGCGTTGAGTCGCACTCCGAGGCCACTTGCGTGAGCCTGTGCAAGCATGTGGCATCGAGCTCCAGCTCTTTGTCGTCGAGTTGCACGAGCACGAACTGCTCGAGGCTCGCGTTGAGTATCTGCTCGCGAAGCGAGTTTATGTTGGTGAATCGTATTATTTTCATTTCAGTTTGGTGAGTATCTTTTTCATGAGTGAGGCGCGTTCGCCGGCATCGGTTATTGCTTCGATAGGCACGGTGAGCACGGCCACATGTCCGCGTCCCAGGTCCACAACATGTCCCGCTCTTGAGCCGCTCTCGCCGAAGGTTAGTATCTCTTCGGTGTCGGCCTCTTCTGAAGGAATCAGCACGTCAGGTTTCTCCACGATATATATGTCATCGTTGAGCGTGGAGGAGTAGCGCATGCTCTTGCCGGTCTTGTCGCGCACGGTGCCTGACTGCCGCTCGCCGTTGGCCGGCATGGCCGCTCCGAGCACCTCGGCGGCAAATTTCCTGTCGGCCATGGAGCTGCGGCTGTCGTAGAGGTCGCTCGCCACGTACTGGCCGCTGACTATAAGGTCGCCACCGCGCTCCACATATCTGCGGAGCTCTTTCTGCAGCTTCTCCGGAAATGCGCGGTAACGCACCCCTTTGTGGCCGCGTCCGGTCAGTGTGCTTTTCTGCTTGCCCAATATCAGGTCTACTGTGCCGTAGTCGGAGAGCTTCACTTCGCCGTTGATCACACTGCCTATCGAGGCCGATACAAATCCACGGTTGTCGGCTGCGATGGCTGCGCCATGCACTGCCGGATAGTCGAAGGTGTTGCCAGCGATGACCTGCGTCACGAAGCTCTGGCCACTCCGTCCGGAACTTTCGCCGGCGTTGCGTCGGAATTCTGTCTGGTATCCGGCAAACGATATGTCTTTCACATATGGCACACCGAAGTCATCTTTGGAGTCAAAGCCCGCCTCCGACTCGTTGGCATGATGGCCAGGTGCGCTTATGCGGGTGAAGCCGTTGACTATGAGCATCGGTTTTTCGCCACCGGTAGACTCGCGCAGGGCGAGTGTCTCGGAGGGGAAGGCCTTGCCTCCGGCATTGGCCGCTATTATGTAGAAGCTGTGTATGTCGTGGTCGGTCACCTTGATGTCAAAGTGCGTTGACTTGGTCTGTCCAATCTTGTGGAAGCCGAGGTCATCGCCCGAACGCTCCATTATTATGTAGGTGTCGGGCTTGGCGGTAGGCTCCAACGGGTCGTCGGTGGGTTTCCAGCTCAGCTGGTAGTGGTCGGTTTTGGTACGCTTTATCATGAAGTCATGCACGGGGAGGGGCTGGATTACCAGTTGGCGGCCCTTGCGTTCGGCCATGAACCGGGCAAGGCCTTTGTAGATGGCACGGCCCACGGTGAAGCGGAACTCGGGGTCGCGCCCGTAGGTCATGTCGGCATAGTTCTGGTGGCTCATCAGCTCTATCAGTGTGGTGGGCACCTCCGGCACACGCGCCTCGACATATGATTTGTCCCACATGGAGCGGCGTGTCCACGACGGCTCTTCTGTGCGCCTGATGTCGTTGGTGATCTGCTGCATTATCATGTCGGTGAGCATGCGAGAGTTGATTCGAGGCGTTCCGTCTTTGTATGAGTCTCCGTTTTGGGTGAAGTATATGCCCAATGTGCCCACAAATGAGTCGTCGGAGCGTTTGCCGGCGTCGCTGTGGAGTGCGAAGGCTGCATCGACTGGTATCTTGAGTCCCTCGCGGTCGGGGAGCACGCGTGAGCCTCCTGCCAGGTAGTTCACCCAATGCCCACGGCCGGTGTAGTCATCTTTGTAGTCGTTGGAGCCATGATAGGGTGAATAGACATATTCAGGAAATCCTGCCCAGTGCAGCCAATAGCGTGCCCCTTCGAGGTAACGCGGCATACCGGATGTGCGGAATGACGGGGCCGGCCCTTTCTTTGCGTTGTCGGCAGCCGGTTTTGTATCTTTAGGCTGTTCGGCCGCCGACTCGGCCGTGTCGGCTATGTCATCGTCGCTCTCAGTCTCGGTCTCCTCGTCGGTCTCTTCATCCCCGTCGGTCTCTTCGTTGTCGGCCACTTCATCGTCGGCCACTTCATCGTCGGCCACTTCTTCAGGTGTGGAGGGGTCGTAATATATGTCAGACCTGTGTGGGCTGCGGGCTATGTTGCCCATGCCACCGCCAATCTTCACGGCGTCGGCGGTGACCATGGTGCCGGGCGCGCCGTCGGTCAAGTTTGTAAGTGTAACTATCGGCTCTGTGTCGCTATAGCCCGATTCGAGTGGGAATGTGCCCAAGTATATCCATGTGCCGCCACCCATCTGCTGGTTCACCTTGAATTCTTTCGAGCCTCCCGAATAGTTCACGGTGTAGCGTGCATCGGCCGTGGAGTTTGGCAGCGATTTATAACTTACGTATACTGCATATTCACCATCTTCGGGTATGTCGGCATACCATGCCGCTACTGAGGGTGTGCCTCCTTTCTGGCTCTTTACCTGACGGTATGTGCCGTTCTCAAATGGGTTCTCTGTGTCGCGGAAGTCGGGCAGGTCGTATATGAAACCTTCTCCTTCTCCGGTTTCCCATTTGTTGGTGTAGCTTTTCTCTTTGTAGTAGGGTTGAGAGAATATCTGCCCTTCGTCGTTGAGGTCGTTGTCTACAATCACCTCATGGCGGTTGGTGTCGCGTTCGCGGGGCAGCATCACGTACGCGCCTGCGTTTTCGAGCATCGGCACCACATAGGGCAGTATATAACCCATTGTGTATATATCCTCTATCGTCTCGTAGAGCACGGGGCGTTGCCATTGCCAGCTTCCGTTCTTGAAGTAACGGCCATGGGAGTGCCAGAGGGCTATGATGTCGTTGTCCATACCTTTGGATGGCACCACGTCGGGATGCACTTCCACCACAAAGTCGGGGTTCTTCCGGTATTTCTCCGGAAGTTTGTCCACGCTGTGTATGTAGTATGCGAGCGAACGGTTGCCCACGTTGAGCGCCACGCGGTATTTGGAGAGCGAATCAGGCAGACAGCACTTGATAACGTTAGATAGCGAGTCGATGAGATTGCGGGTGATGGGCATGTAGGTGAAGTTTTCGTTGAGCCCTATCACTGCCAACTGCGCATCTTTGTTTGCCCTGACGCTGTTGACGCGCAGTCCGCCTGGGTTGAGGTGCTTCGGTATGCTCTCTATGAGACGCCGGTTCACGGTCAATGTGAGTGAGTCGTTTTGCGGCTGTTCTTTAGGTGGTGCCTTGTATGATGATTTCGCCACATTGCGTCCGCGATTACGCTTTTTGTTCTTGCTTTTTGATGTGGAGCCTTTCTTGTAGCGATTAGACTTTTTAGATTTTGATTTGCTGCTCTTATAGTTTCTTTTTTTCTTGGACTTGCTCGACGAACCCGATTTCTTCGATTTATATTTCGAACTTTGCGAAGTCTTGGCTTTTGACTTAGACGCACCATATGCCTGCTCAGCGCTGAAGACACCGATAGTCAGCACTGCGCATAATAATAGATATATCAGTTTTTTAAGTCTCATAGTAGCATTTTCTATGGTTATAGACACATTACGAGCGACCCTCTCTGTGAGCAAAGTGGGTCGTAGATGTCTATTGAAATGACAAAATTAACCAAAAAAAGTTGAATTGACAATAATTTGGGCCAATGTGGTCTTCAATGTGGTCGTCGGCGGCGCCTCCTCTCCCCCAGTGCGCGATGCAGCTTGTTTTCTTAGTGGTCGTCGCCGAAGACTCTTCTATCTTGTGGCTTAGCTTCGTCAAACCAAGCTGCATAGCGCACTGGGGGAGAGGAGGCGCCGCCGACGTTAATAAGTTGATAAAGAAAGGCCTCGGTGAGACAATCTCAACCGAGGCCTGTAATCGTCATGTCAGAATGGACTCACGAAGTCGGCAAAGAGCGGATGCTTGGTGTCCTTGTCGGAGAGGATGGCCTCTTCGGGTTTGATTTGCCAGTCTATGCCGAGCGTGTCGTCGAGTATCGAGATGCCTCCTTCGTGGCCGGGTGCATAAAAGTTGTTACATTTGTACTGAAACACTGCGCGTTCGCTGAGCACCGCGAAGCCATGGGCAAAGCCTTCGGGTATGAATAGCTGGCGACGGTTGTCGGCCGACAGCTCTACGGCCACGTGCCGGCCATAAGTAGGGCTATCCTTGCGCAGGTCTAAGGCCACGTCGAGCACGCGTCCTTCCACACATCTCACGAGCTTGGCCTGGGTGTATGGCGGCAGCTGGAAGTGAATGCCGCGCATCACGCCTCTCGTGGAGCAGGACTCGTTGTCTTGCACAAATTCCACTTTTGCCACCTCTTCGTCAAATGCCTTTTTGTTGTAGCTCTCGAAGAAGTAGCCTCGCGAGTCGTTGAATACGCGCGGTTCGATAATCACCACTCCCTCTATCTCTGTTTTGGTTATATTCATCGTTATGCTTTCGCTTTTTTGTATTGTCGTTTTTTATGAGACGGGTTCTTAATGTTCATGATTTGGGCAGCCGGTCACCGGAGGTTGGCGTCGCGAGTGCGGTCGAGTTCGTCGATTACCTTGAGCAGGTAGCGGCCATATTGGTTCTTGAGCATCGGTTCGGCGAGCTGCTGCATTTTTTCGCGGGTGATCCATCCTTGGCGATATGCTATGCCTTCGAGACATGCTATCTTGAGTCCTTGGCGTTTCTCGAGTACTTCCACATAGTTTGAAGCCTCGGCCAGGGAGTCGTGAGTGCCGGTGTCGAGCCATGCGAAGCCGTGAGGAAGTACCTTCACTTTCAGTTCGCCGTCGTTGAGAAATGTCTGGTTCACCGTGGTGATTTCAAGCTCACCGCGTGCCGAGGGCTTGATTGAGGCTGCCACATCGACCACCTTGTTGGGGTAGAAGTATAGTCCCACCACTGCGTAGTTGGATTTCGGGTGTGCGGGTTTCTCTTCGATTGAGAGGCAATTGCCGTCGCGGTCGAAATCGGCCACACCGTAGCGTTCCGGGTCATCTACCCAATAGCCGAACACTGTGGCCTTGTTCTCTTTCTCCACGGTTTCGACTGCCTCTTTGAGTATGCCCCTGAAGCCGGCACCATGAAATATATTGTCGCCGAGCACAAGGCATGCCGAGTCGTCGCTGATGAAGTCGCGTCCGATTATGAATGCCTGGGCGAGTCCGTCGGGTGAGGGTTGCTCCGCATATTCCATGCGTACACCGATGTCGCTGCCATCGCCGAGCAGGCGTTTGAAGCCCGGCAGGTCGTAAGGTGTGGAGATTATCAGAATCTCGCGGATGCCGGCTTGCATCAGCACCGAAATCGGATAATATATCATCGGTTTGTCATAGATGGGGAGCAACTGTTTGCTGACTCCCTTGGTGATGGGGTAGAGGCGAGTGCCGGAGCCTCCCGCAAGTACGATGCCTTTCATATGTCGTATTTTTTATCTGCAAATTTAAATTAAGAAAATAAAAATTCAAAACTAAAAACAGTTATGGCCGTGCTCCTTTTCATTGCACGGCCATAACTGTTTTATCAGTCTTCTGAAGCGTAGGTGTATCCGGAGCCGTAGCCGTATCCGTAGCTGTATGGGTTGCCATACTTGCGGGCGTAGGAGTTGCGTGGGTTCACCGTGCCGTTGAGCACCAGCGACATCATAGGATACTGGTTCTTTTCATACATCTCATCGATTATGGGGAGCATCGAGAGGTCAAGTATTCCGGCGCGTATCACGAAGAGTGTGTGGTCGGCATATTTGCTGATGATGGTCGAGTCAGCCACAACCTCGATAGGCGGACAGTCTATAAACACGTAGTCGTAATGCACGCGCAGGTCTTCGATGAGTGCGTGGAGTCTGTCGCTGAAGAGCAACTCTGTGGGGTTGGGAGGGATTGTGCCCACCGGTATCACCGACATGTTCTTGCACTCTTTGTCTTGCTTTATTATCGATGTGATGTCGTTCACGCGGTTGGCCAGGTAGTCGGAGATTCCGATTTCGGGCGAGTCCAAATATTTACTGAGCGAAGCCTTGCGCATGTCGAGGTCGAGCACCACAACTTTCTTACCTTTTATGGCGAAGCTCTTGGCGAGATTGTAAGTCACGAATGTCTTACCGCTGCCGGGGTTGGCCGATGTCAGCATCACCACGCGCGAAGTTGAGTTGTTGGCAAACATGAACTCCAAGTTGGTGCGCAGCACACGAAATGCCTCGTTGATCGAATTGCGGCAATTCTCCTTGACGGCTGTTACCGGAACTGAATCCTTCTTGCTGTCGCTGAATTTGGGGAGTTTCTGCTTCTTGCTGTGCAAGGGGAGTTCGCCTGCCAATGGAATCTTCATGTCGGCGATATCCTTGCGGCCACGCACCACATGCACGCTAAGCTCGCGCTGGAACAGGTACAGCACCGGCAACGCAAGGCCGATTGCAAAACCGACAAGCCAGATCATAGCTTTGTTGGGGGCTATGGGGGCGTTGCTGCCATCTGGCTCACGTACGATGCGGGTGTTGTATGAGGTGAATGCCTGGTCGAGTTGGTTCTCCTCACGCTTCTGTAGCAGGTACAGATAAAGCGACTCTTTCACTTTCTGCTGACGTTCCACGCTAAGCAGATATTTGGCCTGGCGCGGATTGGAAGCGATCTTCGATGTGGCGGAACCCGACATGCCTTCGGTGCTCTTGATCTGTTCGTGCAGTGCAACGAGCTCGTTGTCGAGCGAGGCCAACAGGGCTCCGCGTATTGCGGCAAGCTCCTGGTCGAGTTGGTTGACGAGCGGGTTGCTCGCGCTACTCTGGGCCACAAGGCTGTTGCGCTCCAATATCTTGGCATTGTATTGGCCAATCTGGCCCGAGAGCATGCTGCTTGAAAATCCGGTGGCAGAGGGGAGGAGCTTGTTGGTGTTTTCGGAGTTGCGGAGGTAGTTGCGGATATATTTGGCCATGTATTCCTGATTGCGGAGGTCCTTGAGCACCATGGTCGACTGCGAGGCCTGGCTCATGGCAAGCGAAGCTGCCGCATTTACGTCCGGCACAAGGTTGGCGCTCTTGAACTCTGATATGTCGCTGTCCACATCGCCGAGCTCGGAGTGGAGCAGCTGCACGCGCTCGTCGATAAACTTGCTCGTGTTGTCGGCCAAGGTGCGCTTCTCCTGCATCCAGCGGTCGCTGTAGCTCGCTATCAGCTGCTTCAGAATGTCTTGTGCACGTTCGGGCGACCAGTCTACCATCGTGAGGTTGAGCATGTTGGTTGAAGTCTCATCGATTTCCACGTTCAAGCCACTGTTAATTCCAGCGGCTGCCCCTTTCACTGTGTTGTGGGCCACGTTGATCTGCATCTCCTCATTGCCCTTGTAATTCTGGCCGGGAGCCACATTGACGGTGCCCATGGGCGTGCGCACCGGCGTGCCTATGCGGCCGGCTATCGGGGAGTGTTCCAGGGCTTTGCCACGAAGCACCATGTCGGTGATGCTGTATTCGCCATTGCCTTTCAAGTCGAGCTTGAATGATGCGTAGTCTTCATCACCCAAGTCGGGCATTGTAACCTGCACCGGGAGTTGGCCACCATAAAGGGGTATGTCGCGAAATTTGCCCTCCGTGCTGTACATCATGTCGAGGTTGAGTTTCCTCACCACGTCGCGTATCATGTCGGGCGAACGCATGATCTGGTATTCGTCCATGATGTGTGAGTTGTTGCTCGCTATGCCTAAGTCTGCAAACATCAGCGAACCCTCCTTTACCGAACGTCCTCCCTCATCTATCTTGATGAGCACGGAGGCTGTCTTTTTGTATGTGGGCTGTGACTTCTTTATGTAGACATATGCACAAGCCAGGCACACTGCAATGGATATCACGAACCATAGCCAGTTTTCAAGGCAAAGATAAAGGAATTCTTTTATGCGTATGCCGCCCGAAGATTTATTGGGCATATTCACCGAGGATTTTGCCACTGTCTCGTTGGCGCCCTCTATTTCGATTGGTGTTGCCATTGTTATTTAGTTTGGTTCACTATAAGCACTGCCATTGAGGCCACGAACGATGCCATTGAGATCCAGAATGAAGGGGTCAGTGCCGTGTTGCCGTTCGGTGTGCTGTTGCGTTTCTTCGTGTTGTTGGGTTCCACGTATATCACGTCGTTCTGACGCAGGAAGTAGACCGGCGACTGCAAGAGTTTCTTGCCGTCGTTGAGGTTTACCATGTATACTTTCTGCATTCCGTTCTCCTCGCGGAGCACCTTGATGTTGTCGCGCTGTCCGTAGATTGTCAGGTCGCCCGCCTGGCCTATTGCGTCAAGTATTGTGTAACCCTCCTTATTTATAACCTGGCGTCCGGCATGTCCCACTTCACCGAGCACCGTCACGGTGAGGTTGAGATATTCCACCGTCACGATGGGATTCTTGGCCAAGTCGCGGCTTACGAGTTCGCGGCACACATATTCGGCCAGTTCCTCACGTGTCATGCCAGCCACATGGAGCTTGCCGAGCACCGGAAAGTTGATGTCGCCGTGTGAGTCTATGGTGAATGCAGCCGTGCTTTCGTTGCCCGTAGACGACATGCCGGAGCCCGAGGTGCCTGAACCTCCTATTGTGTTGCGGGCCACCGTGAGGTTGAACAGTGAGTTGAGTCGGCCGTCGCTCGTGCTCACCACGATTGTCACTTTGTCGTTAGGTTGCAGTCTGATCGGGCTCTCCGCTATTATCGCGTTCTGGTCACCCGGATTAAGGTCTTGGAAATATGCCACCTGTCTGGTGGAGGTGCATGAGGCCAAGGCCACGCAGGCCAATAACCCTCCAAGCATTATCTTTTTTCTGGTTTTCATTTTTTTCTCTATCCTTTCTTCTCAGTTTTTATTTTCAATCGCTATAAAGTCTTTTTCCACTTCCACGGCTGCTGTAAGCATGCCGCTTATTTCCACAATCAGCCTCTTCTTGCGCATGCCCTTTATCGACAATAGCCTGCCGGTCATGCCGTTGAGCGGGCCTCCTATCACCCTGATCTCCTTGCCTATCATCTGGGGAGTTATCTCCTCCGGGCGGTAGTAGAGTGTCTTGTCGGCATCTGAGGTGGCCCGCATGAAGCGTTCCATCTCCTCCGAACTCACTTCCATCGCCTCGCGATAGGAGCCGCCCCTCACGTAGCGATATTGAATCATGGGTTCTTGCTCCACAAATGGATCCAGTTCCTCTCGTGTGGACTCGACGAAAAGCAAATCATGAATCACCGGAATCAGCAAGCGTGTAGTGCGGCCTCCACACGCTCTCCTGACCTTCCAGGTCATTGGTGTGTAGGTCCTGTAGCCGGCCTCCGAAAGCCTCTTCCAGCCTGGCCGTTTGTTGTTGGCGCGCGTGAGATCACGCATCACATACCAAGGCATAAGACATAGACGCTTGCCGCTCCTGTCTTGACAGTGCGGAGAAATGCAACTGCAAAATTATATATTTATTTGGAATTATGCAATTTTACAACCCCTTCACTCCCGATTGTATTGCATTTTCCTCTTTTTTGTGATTTTTCTTACGATTTTTCAATCTTTATTTATTAAATTTGCGGTGAAGTGTGCCGCGACATTTGTCGCACCCATTTCATATACCGTGATAATACATCTTTATAATATTAAGTAATGGCTACAAAACCTTTTCATTACCAGGAAATGTTTCCTATCGGGCCGGATACCACAGAGTATCAGCTCATCACCAAGGATTATGTGAAAGTCGAGAACTGGAACGGCCACGAGATGCTCGTGGTGGATCCAGAGGCACTCACCATCATCGCCAATGTGGCGTCACACAATTGCTCGTTCATGCTTCGCCGTGAGCACAATGAGATGGTGGCCAAGATTTTGAATGATCCTGAGGCTTCTGAAAACGACAAGTATGTGGCGCTCACTATGCTCCGTAATGCCGAAGTCGCTGCCAAGGGTGTGCTCCCGTTCTGCCAGGACACCGGCACATCTATCTGCGCCGCATACAAGGGCCAGCAGGTATGGACCGGCTGCAACGATGAGGAGAAAATCTCGCTCGGTGTTTACAAGACTTATACTGAGAATAATCTCCGCTACTCGCAGAATGCTCCCCTCAACATGTATGACGAGGTCAACACCGGCTGCAATCTTCCGGCTCAGATTGAGATTCATGCTGAAGAGGGCGACGAGTACAAGTTCCTCTTCGTGGCAAAGGGTGGCGGCTCGGCCAATAAAACTTACCTCTACCAGGAGACAAAGGCTATCCTCAATAAGAAGACTCTCGTGCCTTTCCTCATCGAGAAGATGAAGACACTCGGCACTGCTGCCTGCCCTCCTTATCATATCGCTTTCGTGATTGGCGGCACATCAGCCGAGGCAAATCTCGCCGCTGTCAAGAAGGCCAGCGTGAAGTATTACGACAATCTCCCCACCAAGGGTAATGAGTATGGCCATGCCTTCCGCGATGTTGAGCTGGAGAAAGAACTCCTCGAGGCTGCTCAGTGCATTGGCCTCGGCGCTCAGTTCGGCGGCAAGTATTTCGCTCACGATATCCGCGTGATCCGTATGCCGCGCCATGGCGCTTCTTGCCCCGTGGGCATGGGCGTGAGCTGTTCGGCTGACCGCAATGTCAAGGCTAAGATCAACCGCGAAGGTCTCTGGATTGAGAAGCTCGATGATAACCCCGGCGAACTGATTCCGGTGGAGATGCGTCAGGCCGGCGAGGGTGAGGTGGTGAGCGTGGACCTCAACCGCCCAATGAAGGAGATTCTTGAACAGCTCGACAAGTATCCTGTCTCGACTCGCCTGTCGCTCAACGGTACAATCATAGTGGGTCGTGACATCGCGCATGCCAAGATTAAGGAGCGTCTCGACAACGGCGAGCCGATGCCGCAGTATCTCAAGGATCATCCTATCTACTATGCAGGTCCCGCCAAGAAACCCGAAGACATGCCCTCAGGCTCGTTCGGCCCGACCACTGCCGGCCGTATGGATCCCTATGTTGATCAGTTTCAGGCAGCCGGAGGCTCGATGGTTATGATTGCCAAGGGCAACCGTTCGCAGCAGGTCACCGATGCCTGCAAGAAGCATGGAGGTTTCTATCTCGGTTCAATCGGAGGTCCGGCTGCAATCCTCGCAAAGGACTCCATCAAGAGTGTGGAACTCCTCGAATATCCCGAACTCGGCATGGAAGCAATCTGGAAGATTGAGGTGGAAAACTTCCCCGCCTTTATCCTCGTAGACAACAAGGGCAACGACTTCTTCAAGCAGCTCAAGCCCCGCTGCCCCCTCGCCAAATAAGTAGACATCTACAACAACTAAAATAAGAAATCACCCTGGCGCCTCTTTACGCCGGGGTGGTTTGTATTACTGCGTATTGGTTAGGTATCGTAAAAAATCAGAAGTGGACTCCAAAGCGCACAGAAACACCATTGAATGATGAGCTGTGGCCATAACGATAGTCATCGTCGTGGATTGATGGACCACTCCATAAACTGTAACCTAAACTTGCATCAAGTCCGAATTTCTTGGTAAGATTTATAGTTACGCCGGCTGCCGGGGAGAAATAGAAACATCCCTGCTCTTCCACTCCTTCATAGCCGCCACCGATGCGTAAGCCGATAAATGGCGACACCTTGCGTGTGCGCAAGAAATTGTAACGCCCCTCAGCAAATATGGCGAAATTGCCTGCATAGTCACTCTCGTCAAAGTCATAGCTGCTTTCTCCCGGTTCGGTGAAGGTGAAATAATTGATGTCAATACCACCACCCACAAACAGACCATCGAATAACTCAACACCATGGCTTGTGGATATGCCTAACAAAACTCCCGCACTATAATATTTGGAAGGTATAAAAGTACCGCCGTTAAGTTCACCGAACCCTTTGTACCTTACTGCCGATGCACTCGTTGCTGTAATAAATGCTGCAGCAATCACAATTAGAATCTTTTTCCCTGTATTGTCGTTTTAGTTGTTATTGTTTTAGTTAGTTATAGATCTTGTATTAGTTATAGTTGTTGGTTTATGATCGGTGTTTTACTCACCTCTTACAATTTCTTGATGATTCTGGCCGGATTTCCTGCGACCACACTGTTTGCCTCCACATCTTTGGTAACTACGCTTCCGGCCCCTATCACGCAATTGTCGCCTATTGTAATGCCGGGCAGTATCGTGGCATTGCCTCCTATCCACACGCTGTTGCCTATGGTGACAGCCTCCGCCCATTCCACACCGGTGTTGCGGGCCCCAGGCTCTATGGGGTGACAAGCGGTGTAGATGCTCACATTGGGACCGACGAATACATTGTCGCCAAATGTCACAGGAGCCTCATCGAGTATCGTAAGGTTGAAATTGGCAAAGAAGTTATTGCCTATATGTATATTGCAGCCATAGTCGCAGCGAAAAGGCTGGTTTATGTGAAATTGCTCGCCGCAATCCTGCACGATGCTCCTGAAGATGCGCTTCAGCTCATCCGTATGCGAAGGATTCAAATTGTTGAACTCCCACACACGCTGACGCGTAACTTCAAGCCTGCGCAAAAACTCAGGATGAACAGCATCATAAATCTTACCCCCAAGCATCTTGTCCCATTCCTCCTCAAACTTGCTCATATTCACTTTCACTATTATGCTTCCTAAATTAAGAACGCGTAGGAACTTAAAAAAATTTTTGGAACGCGGAACGCGCCTTTGACCCGCCTCGCAAAAAAATGGTAGGGCCTTAATTTTTGGGGTGCATATTTGTGAGTAATAAAAAAATGCACTATTTTTTGAGGGCACTGAAAAAGTTGCCAAATCTGAATTTCGCCCTCTCAAACGGCTA